>JAPUJD010000043.1 GCA_027296385.1 Acidobacteriota bacterium
GGGCCCTTCGCGTATCGAATGTTCGCCATGACGCATCTCCGCTTTGGGGACAGAAGAAGAAACTCGGACTTCGGAATCTGGCCAGGACTCTATCACCAGGGCCTACGGCTCACTCGGCGTGGAGCTGGAGGTCGGTGCCGAAGCAGTCGGCGATGTGAAGCAGGGTCGGCAGGTGGGGGTGGCGCACGATGACCCAGCCGTCGGAGAGCAGGGTGTTTTTCCAGTTCCGGCGCGGCGTTCCCGGGGGTAACAGCTCGACTGAGACGACGTGCTGGTGGAAGCGAGTCAGCAGGCTCTCGAGACCAGAGATGTGCCGGATGCGTCCCCGCCCCTGCGCTCGCTTGAAGATGATCGCGCTGTTGTAGCGTCGCTCGACGGGCTGCGCCAGCCGGCCGTGGAGGACGGCTTGCGCCCAGCCCGCGAAGACGTCGATGTCGCAAGCGTAGTTCATGGTCTCGACCGAGCGGGCCCCAGGCGGCCTGGCGCCGATCTCGCCAAAGACGGCCTCGCCGAGCGGAGTGAGAAACCATTCCATGTGAGTGAAGCCGTCGCGATAGCCGAGAGCTTCGATCACCGCACGGCCGAGCCGGCGGCCGCCGGCCAACGCGGCGGCATCGGGATCGCGCAAGGTCACGGTCTGGGGGCTGATCCACTCGACGGTGCGAGCAACGAGCGGCTTGGGCCGGTACCAGGAGATGTTGTAGTAGAGGATCCGACCGTTGGCGCAGATGGTGTCGAAGGTGTACTCCTCGCCCTCGATGTACTCCTCGACGGACACTGTCGGCACGTGGCGGATGAGCGGCAGCACGTCCTCGAGCTCGGAGCGATCCGAGACCTTGTAGGTGTCGGCCGAGCCGGCGCCGGCGATGGGCTTGATGATGAGGGGAAAGCCGATGCGCTCGGCTGCTTCGAGACAGCCCCGGACGGTGCTCTCGCGGGAGTGCCTGGGGACTCGCACCCCGGCCTCCTCGAGGACCTGCTTCATGCGCTCCTTGTCGCGAAACGCCACTGCCTGCTCGACCGTCATGCCGGGCAGCTCGAGGCCTTGGCGCAGCTTGGCGGCGAGCAGTACGAGAGGTTCCCACAGGGTCTCGACGCGATCGATCGGCGAGCCCTCGGCGAACTGCCGCACCTGGCCGAGCACCGCGTCGTCGTCGAACAACGAAGGGACTTGGATGTAGTCGCCGAGCGCTTCTCGGGTCATCGACGGCAGCGCCGCCACCGGCTGATCGCCGACGCCCACCACTCTGGCGCCGACGCTCGCCAGGCCGCGGGCGAAAAAGGGCATCTCGCTCGGGAAGGCGGGGGCCAGCATCAGGACGCGCATTCAAGGACTCCTATTCGGCTAGCTCGACCCGGATGGTGGAGACGATGGCGAGCAGCGCCTCTTCCACCCGCTGGGTCTCGGGGTGACGGACGATGACGTAGCCTTCGCCTTCGTAGCTCGTCGCGGCCGGCTGGCCGGGAAGCGGCAGCTTGACCTCGACGACGAGGTCCCCCGCGGCGCGTTGCGCTGCCTCGATCCCGTGCACGGCAGCCACACGGCCACCTCCCTGGCCGCGCAGAAACGCCGCACCGGCGGCGTAGCGGCGTTGGGGCGGGTCGAAAACCTCGTCGATCATCAGCCGCGACCAGGTGCCGTAGAAGTCGAGATCGTGGGCGACCGAGATCAGCGTCGTGATCTGGGCACCGGGAGGGCGCGCGGCCACCTCCGAGATGGCCAGGCTGCCGTCAGGCCGCCGGAACCACTCCAGGTGAGTCAGCCCGGTCTCGAGTCCGAGGACTGTGACCGCCTCGAATGCGGCCTGACGGATATCGTCGTAGATCGGCTCGTCGACCTCGCGCGGCAGCAGCACGCACCACTGGATCCAAGAATTGCGTAGCACTTCGAGAGGCGTCGGCAAATAGCGCGTCAGCGAATGCCAGACCGGCTTGCCCTGGACGAAGATACTGTCGAACGAGTGCTCCTCGCCGACGATGAACTCTTCGAGCAGGACCGGCCCGTCGGCGGTCGGCTGGAGAAAACCGAGCGCCTCCGCCAGCGCCGCGTCGTCATCGACGCGGTAGGTGCCCTCGGCGCCGGCGCCCGCCGGCGGCTTGGCCACGAGCGGGTAGCCGGTCGCGGCCGCGAAGGCCCGCGCCGCGGTGAGGTCGCCGACGAGACCGTGCCGAGCGCACGGCAACCCGGCCTCTCGCAAGAGGGTCTTCATGCGCGCCTTGTCACGGAAGTTCAGCGCCGACTCAGCGTCGAGTCCGGGGATCCCCAGCTCGTCCCTGACGCGCGCCAGGGACACCTGCAGGTGCTCGAGGATGCCGAGCAGGCGGTCGAGCCCTCCCATCTGCTCGGCCAGGCCGCGAGCTCCAGAGGCGAGCTGGCGCCAGTCGAGAGCGTTGTCGATGCGCCAGTGTCCGGCCAGCGCCTCGCGCACGTCGGCGGGCACACGCTCGAGCGGCTCATGGGTGACGAGCCCCAGGCGCACGCCGGACACCGCGAGAGCGGCGCGCACGAAGCGCAGGGTTGTGGGCGGCAGGTACGGAGCCACGAACGCGACGTTCACGAGAGGCGCAGTCTATACGGGCATCCGAGGTCTGCAATAGTCTCGGGCCGATGAAGATCTGCCTGCTCTCGTCCGAGCTGAGCCCGTTGGCCAAGACGGGAGGGCTCGGCGACGCGGTCTCCGGGCTGGCCCGTTTCCTGGCGGCCCAAGGCGTCGATTTGAGGGTCTTCCTGCCTTTCTACTCGGTCTGCAAGATCGACCCGGAGGTCGTGGCGCCGGTCGAGTTCCTGCAGGGCCTCGAGACCGAGCTCGCGGGCCGGGCGGTCGAGTACGGCGTGTACACGACGGCGCTGCCGGGATCCTCCCTGCCGATCTACCTGATCCACTGCCCGCCGCTCTACGACCGCCGCGGGATCTATGACGATCGGGGCGACGAGCACCTGCGCTTCGCCCTCTTTGCCCGCGCCGCCATCGAGTCCTGCCAGCGGATGGGCTTCGGCCCGGACGTTTTTCACCTCAATGACTGGCACACGGCTCTGGTGCCGGTGTATCTGCGTGCGCTCTACGGCTGGGACGAGCTCTTCGCCGGCAGCCGCACCCTGCTGACGATTCACAACCTCGCCTACCAGGGAGTCTTCCCGGCCCGGGAAGTCGAGGCTCTGGGCCTCTCTTCTGCCACCTCGATGCTGCATCAAGAGCAACTCGCTGCCGGGCACCTCAACTTCATGACCAGCGGCATCCTGCACGCGGACCATCTGTCGACCGTCAGTCGGACCTACGCGCGCGAGATCCAGACCCCGGCCCACGGCTTCGGCCTCGACGGACTGCTGCGCTCGCGTGCCGACCACCTCGCGGGGATCGTCAACGGCGTCGACTACGGCGAATGGGACCCTGCCGCCGACAAACTGATCGCCCATCCCTACTCGGTCTCGGACCTGGAGGGCAAGGAGTGGAACAAGAAGGCCCTGCTGGAGGAAGTCGGCCTGCCCTACGAGAGCGGCGTGCCGGTCCTGGGCGTGGTCTCGCGGCTGACGGCGCAGAAGGGCTTCGACCTGTTCTTCGACGCCATCCCGGAGCTCCTGGCGCGCCGCGATGCGCGGCTCGTCGTCCTGGGCAGCGGCGAGGCCCGCTACGAGGAAATCTTCCACCGCCAGCAAAGCACTATCCCAGGCCGCGCACACTTCCACTGTGGTTACAGCAACCCTCTGGCGCCCAAGATTCAGGCC
>JAPUJD010000044.1 GCA_027296385.1 Acidobacteriota bacterium
GCCGGCGACCTGCTGGAGCGACTCGACATCGAGGTCCGCCGTCGGCCGGGTCGCAACCAGCAGGAGGTTGCCCACGGGTTGCTCGTCTCCCTGGCGCATCGCGAGCGCCTCGCCAAGCGTGCTTTCGAGGCCGGGTTGGAGCAAGAGGAGGCGCTACGGGAGAACCTGGACGCCGCCCGGGACCGGCTCGTTTTCGGGGCGATGCAGCGCCGCGAGCTGCTGGCCCGTATCGAGCAAGACCCGGACGCTCTCAAGAGTTTCTTCGCTCGCGAGAGCGGACGTTTCGCCGGGCCGCTCCGGCTTCGCATCGAGCGCCTGGTCGTGCCTCTGGGGCGCGACAGCGGCGCGGCGATGGCTGAGCTGGAGGCGGCCCTGGACGCACTGGCGATCGGCGATGTCAGCCTCGCGCAGTTGGCCGAGCGCGTCGGCGGGTCGGTCGAAGAGCCGGTGTGGAAAACTCTCGAGGATCTGCGATCGGAAGGGGGCAATGCCCGGACGCGGCTGGCCGCGGTGCCGGTCGACGGCTTCGCGCGGCCGGTCAGTAACGGGCGGGAGATCGAGATGGTCCACGTGCTGGATCGCTCGGCGCCGGAGGTACCCTCGTTCGAGAGTGTTCTCGAAGAGGTCAAGGAGGCCTACCTCCAGGCCAACGGCGTCCGGCTCTACGAAGAGCTGGTGACAGAGCGTCTGCAAGCCTCCGGCTTCCGGGTCGTGGATGCAAACCTCGCGCTCTTCGCCGAGCGTGCGACGGGTCTCGGCGACTAGCACCAGCCCTGCGTCAGCCCTCGGAAGACCGGGCCTGTTCTGCCTGGCGCTGTTTCATGTTGCGTTGCCGGGGTGCACCGGGCTCGGTATCGTCCACCTCGGGGAGCTCGACGATCGTCACCTGCGGATCCAAGTCGGCTTGCAGCTCCCGCTCGAGTTGCTGCACGCGAGCCCGGATCATTCGCCCTTCCACGCCCCAGCGCGCATTCTCCCTGGATTCTTCGTAGGTGAGGGATCGGCCTTCTTCGACTCCCTCGAGCCGGACGATCCAGAGGTCGTCTTGGCGGATCAGGCCCGTGATTCCGCCGGGCTCGAGCCGGTCGAAGGCGGCCAGGACGTTGGGACCGAGGGCCGCGGCCCAACGACGGGGCTTGAGGCCGATCCGACCGCCGTTCGCAGCCGAGGGATGCTCCGAGACTTCGCTTGCGGCTGCGGCGAAGGAGAGCGAGCCCGAGCGCATGCGCTCGATCGTCTCACGGCCGACGAGAGTCTTGCGGCGCAGCGTGCCGGCCTCCTCGTCCAGTCGCAGCTGGATCACCGAGAGGTCGTGCAGCCGTGGAATCTGGAAGAAGCCCTCGTTGGCGTCGAAGAACTCCCGCACCTCGAGCTCCGCGATTTCCAGCGGCTGGCGCCTGGCCCGGCGCTCGAGCTCTCCTTGCGCCAACAGACGAACGCGTTGTGCGTGCGCCTTGGCGACCGCGCCCGGGTCGCGTTCCAGGCCCAGGCTGCGGGCTCGAGCCGCCGCCAGGCGTTGGAAGAGGTGCGCTTCGAGCACGGCTCGGATCCTGAAGGGCGTCAGTCGTTTCGGCTCCGCCCCGCGGCCCTTCGAGAGACCTCTCGCGTAGGCATCGATCTCGCCATAGGTCAGATCCAGTCCGCTCATCGAGCCGATGATCGTTTCGGCGTCGGCAGCGGCGATCGTCTCCACGCTGGCGAGCTCGGCGCCCGACGAGAGCATCTCCACACGCAGCTGCTCCCATGCGTCGTCGTAGTTCCATCGAGCCATCGCGGTCCGGATGCGCTCGACCGCCTCCTCCTCGCTCATCGTGCTGGCTTCGACGATCCCGGAGTTGCGCAGGATGACGAAGCCCTCGGGCACCGGGATCACCGGGCTCGTCTCACCTTCGGCGAGGGCGAAGGCGATGCGCTCGACGTCCTGCCTGAGCTGGCCCGGTGGCACAGCGCCCATCCGGCCTCCTCGGTAGCGGTTGACCGCCTCCGACTCCGCCTTGGCCAGCTCGTTGAAGTCCTCGCCGTCTTCTAGCCGTTTCAGCAGTCGCTCCATCTCGCGGCGCACCCGCTGGCGTGCGGCCAAGCTCGATTCCGGCGCGCGCTTGAACAGGTTCCAGAGCCGGAGCTTGCGCGGTTTCTCGAGCTGATGGCGGTGCTCCTCGAGATAGGCTTGGACATCGTCCTCACTCGGTTGCGTCGCGTCGCGCGTCTGCTTCTCCAGCGCTTTCACCCAGGTCCGGTCATCGAGCCGTTGGAGCTCGATGATGCGGCCGGGAGTCGACATGGCATCGGCGTCGAGCGCCGCCCGGGCGAGCCTCTCCGCCAGCGCCATCTGCCGCAGCTTGGCCGCCGGGTCGCCGGCCGAGCCCCGGCGTGGGGAGGCCGCGTCCCACTCCGTCAGGGTGATCTCGCCACCCGGATAGGTGGCGAGAACGCGGTCGGTGCTGCTCGCAGCGCAGCTCGACAGCAGCACGGCGAAAGGAAGCAAGAGAGAACAGGATCGGTTCATCGAGTTGGATCCTCAAGAAGGCGTGGAGTCTTCGGGGTTGAGCGGTTGGGTCAACGACAGGGCGAGCACGGCGCCGGCGTCCAGGGTTGCCGGGATCTTGCGCCTGGAGTGGTAGGCGGCCAGACGATCGCCGGCCCGCTGCCGCTGAACGGCCCAGGAGGCGTCCGCCGGCATCGCCGCGAGAGCTCTCGACTGCCAACCGGCGGCTTCCTCGAAGTCTCCGGAGTGGGCCAGTGCGAGTGCCAGCACCACGGCGGATGCGATCGTAGGCTTGTTCGAGTTGGCGTCGCGGGCGATGGTGAGAGCCTCGGCGATCGCTTCCGGCGAGCCGAAGGCCAGCAGGATCTGGGCTTGCGTCGTCGGGATCCGGCGGCGCGTAGGCAGCGTCTGTCGGAGTTCTCCGAGGTAGCGAGCGGCTTCGTCGCCTCGACCTGACTCGGCGAGGCAGAGGGCGCGGCCCACGATCGCGCCTTCGAGCGCCGGGTCGAGCTCGAGCGCCCGGTCGTACTCTCCGAGTGCGCGGTCGATCCGGCCGTGAGAGCGCAGCAGGTCACCGAAGGTCAGCCGGATCTCCTCTGAGTCC
>JAPUJD010000045.1 GCA_027296385.1 Acidobacteriota bacterium
AGGCCACCGTGGAGATTTCCAACGTCGGCCGTCGCCCGCTCGAGATCCGGGGTGTCCGCGTAGGTGGTGCCGCCGGCGACGACTACGGGATCGTGGACGACGGTTGCACAGGCGCGAGCCTGACGGCCGAGCAGAGCTGCAGCATCACGCTCCTCTTCCGCCCGCAGGCCTCTGGTGGCAGCGTCGCGGGCCTGGAGATCTCGAGCAACGCCCCCGGCGAGCCGCTGGGCATCCCGCTCTCCGGCACGGGCCTGGCGCCGATCCTCACCGCCGATCGCCAGAGCCTCGACTTCGGGCGTATCGCTGTCGGCAAGGCCAGCGGCGCCACGGTCGTATCGCTCAGCAACACGGGCTCGGCGCCCATGGCCGTGGCGCGGATGGCGATCGAAGGCAGCGGTGAGTCGAGCTTCGTCTGGGTGGCGAACGGCTGCTCGGGACAGACCCTGGAGGCCGGGGAGAGCTGCGCGGTGAGAATCGCCTTCCAGCCGCGTGAGGCCGGCCAGTTCAAGGCCGAGCTCAGGGTGTGGAGCGATGCGCCGGAGAACCCGCGAGTCGTCGTTTCCGGTCTCGGACTCGCTCCCGGCCTCTTCGTGCAACCGACGCAGATCGACTTTGGCGCGCTGAGGCCGGGGCAGCGCAGCGACGCTCGGCGCGTGAGGCTCGAGAACACCGGCAATGCGGCGCTCGAGATCTCGCGACTCGAGCTGGCAGGCGCCGACCGCGAAGCGTTTGTCATCGAGGCCAACGACTGCGACGGCAAGACCCTGGGCGCCGACGCGAGTTGCAGCGTTGAGCTTGCCTACCGGCCGAGTGAGCCGGCGCGCCACCAGGCAACTTTGCGAATTCGCGCACCGGCCTTGCGCCAGCGTCGCGAGGTCAGGCTGACCGGGGCCGCCTTGGCGCCCCGGCTGGTGGTGAGCGCGGCCCTTCTGGACTTCGGTCGGGTGGTGCAGTACGGCACCCACGAGCGTTCGTTGAAGCTCAGCAACAGCGGCTCGGCACCGTTACGACTCGAGTCGATCGAGATCGAGGGTGGGGGAGGTGCCTACGGCATCAGCGATCGCGGTTGTCCACGAGAGCTCGCAGCGGGCGCCGACTGCACCCTGGGGCTACGCTACTCGCCGAGTGGGCTCGGCGGTACGGAAGCGAAACTCCGCTTGAGGTCCAACGCCGCGGGATCTCCGCTGCTGATCAGTCTCCTCGGCACGGCCACCGCCCTGCCCAAACCGGGGATCGCCGTCGAGCCCGGCGAGCTGCGCTTCGAAGCTCTGCCGGTCGGGGAGCGTAGCGACATCCTCACGCTGAAGGTGTACAGCACCGGCGGGGCGCGACTGGAGCTCGGCGGCTACGAGCTGCTCGGGGAGAACGCGGGCGATTTCCGCATCGTGCCCGCCTCCTGTGAGGGACTGAAGTCGCTGCAGCCGGGTAGCGACTGCACCATCGGCGTGCGCTTCCGGCCGCAGGGTGCCGGGCGGCGGCGGGCGCGAATCGTCGTGCGCCATGGGGCGAGCGGCGGCAGCAGCCGGGTTGAGTTGAGGGGCGAAGGGTTCTGAGCCGCCTGCCGTTCAATCATGGCAAGGAAGGAGACAGAATGATCCGCTTGATCACAACGGGCCTGTTGATCGTTGCAAGCCTCGGGATTGCGACCGCTCAATCCCCGTCCGACGGCCCGGAGGCGAGGTTGGCCGCCCTGGGAGTCGAGTTGCCGGTCCTCCCTGAGCCGGTGGCGAACTACGTGCTCGCGGTGCGGACCGGCAATCTGGTCTTCCTGGCGGGCCACGGTCCCGCCAAGCCGGGCGGCGGCTACGTCACCGGCAAGTTGGGCGCCGACCTGACAGTGGCCGAGGGCCAGGCGGCGGCGCGCCTGACCGCGCTGGCTCTGCTCTCCTCGCTCAGGGCGGAGATCGGCTCGCTCGACCGGGTGGTGAGGGTGGTCAAGGTCCTCGGCATGGTCAACTCGGCGCCGGACTTTACCGATCAACACAAGGTGATGAACGGCTTCTCGGACCTCATAGTGGAGATCTTCGGCGAGCGAGGGCGGCATGCTCGAGCGGCGGTGGGCATGGCGTCGCTACCGATCGGATTGGCGATCGAGATCGAGATGGTGGTCGAGGTCGCCGAGGACGAGCGCAACGGGGCGGGCGCGGGCAGATCCGCCGGTGCAGCCGGAACGGGATGCTAGGGTTGCTCGAGCTTGGCCAAGTCCAATCCGGCCCGCCGAGGCGGGTCGCGTGGTGCGATCTCGGCTACGGCGGTGTAGCTGTGCCCGCCGAGGTGGTCGCGTAGGCCGGCAACGATGGTGTGGCGGCGTCTGCGCAGCTCCAGCGGCCAGGGAAGCACCATCTGCATCGTCTCCTCGCCGCCCAGCCGGTAGAGGATCATGCGGCGCTCGGCGACGGCGCTCGAATCGCCCCGCCAATCGACACTCGCAACCTCGACCGTCACTTCGGCATAGGTGCGATCACCGTCTGATCGCCACTGCAGGAGTCCGGCCGGCAGGAGCAGGTGGCCGGCGATGTGCATGCGGCCGCCGCTCAGACGCTCGACGTGATCGAGGCGCAGACCCAGAGGGCTCTGCTGCGCCCCCTCTTCGAGCCAGAGGGCGGCCAGGATGTCGAGCTCGCGATCCCTTTGCGCGGAGAGGGGCACGAACGCCGTCTGTGAACGGGCCTCTAGGCCTTGGCGCAGCATCTCGATGTCGACGGCCATTCGGAGCTCGGGGGCGCCCGGCGGTGGGGTGACTGCGATGGAGTAGTAGGAGCTGGTGTCTTCGACCGCCATTTGCAGCATGCGGCGACGGCCGCCGTTGAGCAGGCGCTTGCCGCCGGTAACCCGCGCCAGCTCACCGAGCACGGCGTGCAAGCGCTTCTCGCGGCCCCAATTCTGGTCGGGGTCGCGCCCTTCGACGTCGACTGCGTAAATGGCATAGCCGTAGAGATTGGCGGTGTCGGTGAGCACGTCGTAAACCCCGGTGCGCTCGCACGGCCAGGTAACGCACCAGGGTGAAAATCCATCGGAGCGGTCGAGCTCGACCGGATCCCAGGAGCTAGCGACGAGCAGCAGGGCACGGCGGCCGGGCGGCCGCTCGAGCAGACGCAGGCTACCCGCCGCGGCGAGAACCGAGCGCCGCGTGTCGTTGCCTTCCCAGTTGGCCACGTAGTTCGTCATGCGACGTAGCGCGATGTATTTGATGCCCCAGGCCGGAAGCTCCATCGCTTGACGCAACGCTTGATCGAGGATATCGGTGTGGCTGGTCCAATCGCTGAGGATTTGCAGCTTGCGCTTGCGATCCAGGCGCACGACGGCCATCCGGTCACCGGGCCGCAGGAGCTCGAGGTCGTCGCGCAGCCGTTCGAGAACGAAGTCCCGATTACGCTCCAGGGTCATCAGGTCATCGATGAAGACGAGGTAGTTGACGGGGATTCGCGGGGTGCTCGGGATGTCAGCCTCAGTCGCGGCCTTGGGGTTGGCCTCGGCCGCGGCATCGGCAGTGCCGCCCCCTTCGCGGACCTCGGCGAAGAGCTGGATCGGTGTCTCCTCGCCGTCGACGAGGATGCGGAAAGCGCTCGCCGGCAGGTCATGCACACGCTCACCGTCGGCGTCGGTGACGATGACCTGGAGATCCAGCAGCTCGACCTCGATGGCGGCGGAGAAGGTGTCGGCCGGCTCGTCTACCTGGGCGTCTCCGGCAGTCGCGGCGAGCAGCAAGGAGCAGACCGCCCAGGCGGTCATTCGCGCGGTAGCTCTCTTTGCGAGCAGATTCATCGTTGCCGATACTTCTTCGGGGTCGGCATTCGAGGATGGCAACCGGTCGGTTGCGGCCTTTGTTCCCGCGCTCGGCGGAAGCTGGCTCAGTCGTTGTTGCGCAGCGCGATGTCGCCGTCTTCGGTCTGGACGCGGATCTTGCCGCTGCCGGTGCCGAGCACGCCGGTCGTACGGTGAGCGCGCTTGGACTCCACCCTCACGCCGTCCGCGCGCAAAGAGATCGCCCC
>JAPUJD010000046.1 GCA_027296385.1 Acidobacteriota bacterium
GCGGCCAGTCCCCGCCTGCCAGGAGCTCCAGATCCGCCCGTGAGTGGATCTCCACCAACACCGCCAGCCCGAGCTGCCGCGCGATCTCGGCCCACTTGCGTAGCTCGCGCCGCGAGTAAAGCGCCGCGATCAAGAGCACCGCTTGTGCCCCGGCGGCACAGGCCCACTCCAGCTGGCGAGCGTCGACCACGAAGTCCTTGGCCAATGTCGCCAATCCCGAAGCGCGCCGGCACCGCTCCAGGAGCTCGTAGCTACCGTTGAAGAAGTCGGGCTCCACCACCACCGAGAGAGCCGCCGCGCCGTTGTCGGCATAGAGCCGCGCTTGGTGCTCCGCATCGAAGGGGTCCACCAGCGACCCGAGCCGCGGCGATCCCAGCTTGACCTCGGCGATCACCCGCCGCCCCGGATGCGCTCGCAGAGCCTGGATGAAACGCTCGGGTGGGCCCTGGGCTTCGGTCGGGCCGGTGGGCGGGGTAGCCGCCAAGCGCTGCCGCCGCCGCGCCACGATGCGCCGCAGGACGTCCGCCAGCTCAGCCGGCATAGAACGCCCGCAGAGCCTCGAGCTTGGCCGCCGCGGCACCCGATGCCAGCGCCTTTCGGGCTGCCAACACGCCGGCCGCCAGGTCCTCGCCCAGGCCGGCGACGTAGATCGCGGCTCCGGCGTTCAAGACCGTGATCTCGGCCAGCGGCCCGGTCTCGCCTTCCAGGACGCGGATCAGGGTCGCTGCGTTGGACTCTGGATCACCGCCAGCGAGATCCGCCTCGTCGACGAGCTCGAACCCCAGTGTCGTGGGATCGAGCTCGTACTCGTGCACCTTGCCCTGTCGCAGCTCTGCCACCTGGGTCGGGCCGGTCAGCGTGATCTCATCGAGTCCGTCGACGCCATGCACCACCAGCGCGTGCTCACCGCCGAGCTCCCCGAGCACCTCCGCCAACATCGCCACTCGACTAGCAGAAAAGACACCCAGCAGCTGGCGCCGGGCGCCCGCCGGATTCGTCAGCGGCCCGAGTAAATTGAAAACCGTGCGCACCGCCAGAGACTGCCGTACCGGCATCACCTCGCGCATGGCCGGATGCAGCCGAGGGGCGAACAGAAACGCGATGCCGATCTCGCCTAGCGCCTCGGCGGCACGCTCGGGTGGCACCATGATGTCGACGCCCAGGGCCGCCAGCACGTCGGCACTGCCCGAACGGCTCGACACCGCACGGTTGCCGTGTTTGGCCACCGGCACGCCGGCCCCCGCGGCGACGAAGGCGGCCGCGGTCGAGATGTTGAACGTTCCCTTGCCGTCGCCGCCGGTGCCGCAGGTGTCGACCACACCCTCCCGGTCGTGCGGAATGGCGATCACCCGGCGCCTCATCGCGGCGGCGGCACCCGCGATCTCGGCCGCGGTCTCGCCCTTGACCGCCAGCCCCATCAAGAGCGCAGCCTTGGTCGGCTCGTCGAGCTCCCCATCCATCAGCTGGCCGAAGAGGTCTTCCACCTCTTGCCGCGTCAGGTCGCGCCTGGCGATCAGGCGCTCGAGCGCTGCGGCCGGCTCGATCATCGGTCTACTCCTGCCCCGATCGTTGGCACGAAGCCACAAAGTTGGCGATCAGTTGGCCCCCGGACCGGGTCAGGATCGATTCCGGATGGAACTGCACTCCGGTGTAGGGCAACGTCCGGTGCCGCATGCCCATCAACACTCCGTCGTCGGTCCACGCCAGCGGCTCGAGATCCTCCGGCAGGCTCTCGGGTACGACCGTCAGGCTGTGATAGCGCGTCGCCTCGAAGGGGCTCGGCAGGCCGGCGAAGACATCGCGACCCTCGTGTTCTATCGCCGAGGTCTTGCCATGCACCAACTCTGGTGCGCGCTCGATTCGGGCGCCGAAAACGTGGCCCAGCACCTGATGGCCGAGGCAGACGCCCAACAACGGCACCGCCGGCAGCCGGCCGACGAGCTCAGCGCACACCCCTGCCTCCTCCGGCCGGCCCGGCCCCGGCGAGATGATGATGCCGTCGGGCGCGCGCTCGATCAGCGCGGCGGCCGTTTCCGCGTCGTTGCGCACCACCTCGACTTCGACGCCCGCGGCCAGCACCTGCTGCACCAGGTTATAGGTGAACGAGTCGTAGTTGTCGATCATCAGGATCATAAGGTTCTTCAACAAGCCCCTAGGCGTCGCGCCAGGTCTACCGCGGCCAGCAAAGCCGCGGCCTTGCTCTCGGTCTCGATCTCTTCGGCCGCGGGGTCGGAGTCCGCAACGATGCCGGCTCCGGCCGTCACCGAGACCTTGCCCGCGTGCACCAAGAGCGTGCGGATGGCGATGCAGGTGTCCAGGTCGCCGGCAAAAGAGAGATAGCCCACGGCACCGGCGTAGGGTCCGCGCGCCTCGGGCTCGAGCTCGTCGATGAGCTCCATGGCGCGGATCTTCGGCGCCCCTGACACGGTGCCGGCAGGGAAGCAGGCCAGCAGCAGGTCGAGCGCGTCATACTCGGTCGCAAGCTCCGCCTCTACGCTCGAGCAGATGTGCATCACGTGGCTGTAGCGCTCTACTTCCATGAAGGTCGGCACGCGCACCGACCCGGGCTGCGCCACCCGCCCGAGGTCGTTGCGCCCGAGGTCCACCAGCATCACGTGCTCGGCGCGCTCCTTGGCGTCAGCCAGGAGCTCTCGCGCCAGGGCCTCGTCCGCCTCCGCCGAGGCCCCGCGCCCGCGGGTACCGGCGATCGGCCGCGTCTCGACGAACCGGCCGGTCTTGCGCACCATCATTTCCGGGCTGGCTCCGACGAGCGCCATTTCCGAGGTCTCGAAGAGGAACATATAGGGGCTCGGATTGACCGTGCGCAAGGCACGGTAGAGCGCGGTGGGATCGACCGCCGGGCCGAGATCGAAGCGTCGAGCCAGCACCACCTGAAGGATGTCGCCGCGAGCGATGTGCTCCTGCGCGGTTCGCACCGCCTGCCGATACTCCCCACCGGCGAGACTGGCGACGGGGGCAGTTTGCCTCGCCGGCTCCAGCCGCGGCAGGAGCTCCGCCCTTGCCAACTCCTCCCCCGTGAGGAGAGCCTGGAGACGGTCGAGCTCGGCCTCGGCCTCGGCGGCCTCCACCTCGCCGTCGATCTCGTTGGCCACCGCCAGCAGCCGCTGATGCGCGTGGTCGAAGACCAGCAGCGAGTCGATCCTAGCCAGGGTCGCCCAAGGCAGGCCGAACGGGTCGGGTGGGCGCTCGAGGAGCCGCTCCCGCAGCCGCACCAGATCGTAACCGAAATAGCCGACGAAACCGCCGAGAAACGGGACCGCCCCAGACTCCGCCCCGATGGCGGTGATCACCGAGCGCAGCTGCTCCAGCGGATCCCCCGCCAGGACCTCCATACCGTGCCGGCGCTCGATCTCCAGGCGGTCGCAATGGACGTGGTAGAGCTCGCGCGGACTCCCGCCCACAAAGCTGTAGCGCGAGATCTGCTCGCCACCGGTGACACTCTCAAAGAGGAAGCGCGGCTGATCCGCCGGCAGCCGGCGGTAGGCGGCGACCGGCGTCAGACTGTCGCCGAGAAACTCCCGCACGTGAGGTGTGGCCAGCCGCGAGGCACTCATGCGGCCCCGACCTCGACCAACAACTCGGCCACCAGGTCGCTGGGCATCTCCCGGCCGGTCATCGCCAGGAACTGCGGCAGGGCCTGGTGCAGCAGCACCTCGCGCCCGTCGATGGCTATCCGACCCGCCTCCCGCAGCGCTTGCACCCACGGTGTCGCTCCATCTCGGCGATAGACCAGGTCGACCCCGACACCGTCCTGCGGCAGAGCGGACGGTTCGCAGGGCAGCGGGTCCGAGTCCTCCCGCCCCAGTGGCGTGGCGTGGACGACGACGCCGAAGCTGGCCGGGTCGAGATCGTCCCAGCTCGCGCACGGCAATCCGAGCTCACGGGCGGAACGCGCACCGCGCTCCGGGTCGCGATTGAAGAGAGTCACCTCGGCGCCGGCCTCGTCGAGGGCGAAGGCCGCCGCCCGCCCGGCGCCACCCGCCCCGAGCACGGCGGCGCGGCGCCCCCGGACCACGATCTGGCGCCGGCGCAGCGGCCCCAACACGCCCTCGGGATCGGTGCTGTCGGCCTCCCACACTCCCTCACGGCGGGTCAGGGTGTTGGCCGAGGCGATGCGTTCGACCAGTGGGCTGGTGGCGCCCGCCACGGCGACCGCGATGCGCTTGTACGGCGCGGTGACGCTGAGCCCGCGCAGCGAGCATCCGGCCTCGACGAAACCGCCTTCCTCCACCACGTCGAGCCAGAATTCGCCGAAGTTCTCGACATGGAACGGCAGGTAGAGGCCCGAGATCTCCATTTCCCGCAGCGCGCGGTTGAAGAGATACGGCGACAGGCTGTGCGCCACCGGCCGCCCGACGATGCCGAAGAGCCAGTGGATCTCTTGCGGCAACGGCCAGCGGTAGTCGCCGACGAGCCGCTCGACCGCCAGCTGGCCGGGCGCCGCCGGCCGTGGTCCACCCGCGGCGAAGATGGCGGGAGACCCCAGCACTGGGGCCATCAACCGGGTCCACGTGCCGACGTCGCCGGCGGCGAAAGCGATCACGTCGTCTCGCCCGAGAGCGTGAAGAAGGGCCAGGGGCCAGCGCTCGGGACCGCTCTTCGCCGCCCAGGTGACCAGTTTGTACCAGTAGGCCTGCTCCACCATCAAACTCTCGGCCACTTGCTGCAGCTTCTCGAGGCTGTCCGGCTTGCCGTGCCACGAGATCACCCGTTGATTCGGCGGCACGGCCTCGAGGGTCTGAGGTTCCAGATCACGCCGCTCAAGGTCGACCAGGTCGTAGGCCGCAGCCGCCGCCGTGAGCCTGGCTTGGCGCTCGGCGAGGCCACCACCGAAACGTCCACCCTCTTCTTTGCTGCGCAGGGTATAGAGCAGCCGCCCGGGAAAATGCTGGCGCAGCCAGCTCCCGTCCGGCTCAGCGAAGAGGTCGGCCCGAATCTCCAGCACCTCGGCCGTCGCCGCCAATTCCCGCAGGCGCTCGGGCGCGGGCACGGCGGTCAGCGAAGCGATGACTTTGGCTGCGGAAGACACAACGCCCTTCTCCGTAGAAAGAGGCCAGTAGAGCAGCCACCCGAAACAGTAGAGCAGTCGCCCAGACCACTGTCAATCGCCCCTGGCGCCGGGTAGTGGCTCCCTTGGCGAACTGAGTCCACTACCTGGCGTTGGAGACGGCAGGCGCGAGAGTGAATCGCGGCATCTCGTATCGACCCTTCCAGGCCGGTTCCGTGCGATCGAGCAACATCGCCATGCCGGCTCCGACAGCGTAGAACGAGATCCGCCGGCGCCCAGCGAGGTCGGGAGTCTCGAGCTCTTCGAATAGCTCCTCCCACGCCGCACGGGCTGCGGTCGAGAAATCCTCGAAGCCCGGGCGACCGGCGAGAGCAAGCGGCGGGACCCAGCCGGCCGCGGCCTCCTGCGCCACCCTCAGCTCGACGAACCGGGCGACGCCCTCCTGCCAGAGCTGGAAGCCGAAGTAACGGGCATCCGCCGGCCGCAGCTGATGCTCGTAGTCGCCGTAGTGCCGCCAGAAGACGGCCGCCCCGGGGGCTAGATCCTCCCCCCTCGGCCGGCGCAATAGCATCGCCAGCTCGCGACTGAGCAAAGCCCAGGACCGTCCCAGCTCCTCGTCGTCGTAAGGAAACGCATACTCCAGCATCCAGCGGCCCGTCGTATCGCCGGCTGCCAGGTCGAGCCCCTCTGTCGCCTCGTAGTATCCTGGGTCTCGCATCTGCCATTGGTGGAAGTGTTCGTGCAGCAGAACCTGGAGCCACTGGGTGGGGCCGAGTCCGGTCGCCTCGGGCGTTCCGAGGACCACCGTCGGCGGTAGGCCGAAGGCCGGCATCGTGGCCAGCAGGGAGGGCGGAAAGCGGCGTGGCCGCTCGGCCGTCTGACCCAGAACGGGCAGGACCACGCCGCTGGTGAAACCCTTGGGCCGACGGGAACCGCCGAGGAGAATCTCGCGTTCGGCGGTGACGAGCAGGATCTCGAATTCAGCCCGTCCCCAGCCCGGCCACACCCGATCGGCGACGGAGTCCGCTATCTCGCGGGCCGCGCCAAGAAGGAGCCGCTGATCGTCGGAGAGCGCCGTTTTGGCCGTCTCGGTCGCCATCAGGCGCGGCACGAGGCCAAGCACCAGCGCCGCCGTCAGCACGAAGAGCCGGGGTGGGTCCGCCATGCGACCCTGGGTGAGCAACTCCCGTGCCGGCGGTCACTCGCGGGCAGATGCGCCGGTACAGCCGGAACGGGGCGACAAATGCACACCAGGCGCCTCAGTAGCGCCAGCTGGTCAAATCCGCCCCTTCGGGCGCTGACTGCCCGATGCGTTCGAGGATGAGCGGGAGGTACATGGTGTTGTAGCGCAACCGTGAGATGTGGTTGCCGTTCTCGTGGTCGCCGTTCCAGCAGTGCTCGGCCCGATCGCCGTAGTCGACGACGCCGGCATAGTAGGGGTCGACTGTCGATTCGAGGAACTTCTCGGTCAGGTAGACGGCGTTGTTGAGATAGTAGTTGTCCATGTCGCCGCAATAGATGTGGAGCTTGCCTTCGAGCTTGGGGCCCAAGGTGGCCCAGTCGCGCTCCATGATGTGGCGCAGGTCGTAGTTCTCGCGCCAGTACTCAGCCACCTCGGGGTCGATCTCACCGCTGTGCTTGTCCCACAGGCGACGGGGGTAGCCGTCGTCGCCCACCGGCGAGTAGACCGCCTCCCAGATGTCGAACTGGTCGCCCGAGCGGCCCTTGGAACCCAACACCAGCTCCAGCAGGTTGAAGTCGCTCACGGTGGCGTTGACCCGGCCCAGGGAGTCGCGGTGCCCCGGTCTCTCGGTGCGCGCGAAGGGTCCCTCGTCGTAGTAGGCGTTCGAGTCCTCGTAGATGTCGATCAGCGTGTAGGCACGGAAGTCGATCGGATCGGGGCAGGCAGCGAAGCAGCCGTTGAAGAAGTCGGGATAGAGCACCTGCACCGCCAACGCCTCCCAGCCGCCGGTCGAGCCGCCGTAGGTAAAGCGCGCCCAGCCCTCGCCGATGCCGCGGAAGCGCTTCTCGATCTCCGGGATCAGCTCGTGGTTGATGGCGTCGCCGTACGGTCCCAGATTGGCGGAGTTCACGGCGTAGGAGTCGTCGTAGTAGGGGTTCGCGTGTTGAACCTCGATGACGAGGAAGCGCGGAAAGTCGTCGCTGATCCACTGGCGATAAAAGTCGTAGGCCTCCTGCTGCTGTATCCGGTTGTAGCACTCGACCTGGAATCTCTCGGAGTCCTCGCACTCGAGATCCTCGTCTGGCGGCTCGGTACGAAACCCGCCGAAGTCTGCCGGGAAGTGGCCGTGGAAGACCATCAACGGAAAGCGCGCTTCCGGATGTTCGTCGAAACCGTGCGGCAGGAGGACATGGGCGCCGAGATACATGGGCCGGCCCCAGAAGTCGCTCAGCAGCTTGCTTTGGATGCGGATGTGCTTGACGTATTCGGTGTCGGCCGGCGGTTCGATCGGCGGGATGACTCGATCGAGCTCCAGGGTCACTA
Source organism: Acidobacteriota bacterium (assembly GCA_027296385.1). GTDB lineage: Bacteria > Acidobacteriota > Thermoanaerobaculia > Multivoradales > JAHEKO01 > CALZKB01. Next base: position 7,536 of record JAPUJD010000046.1, read on the forward strand.
CTTCGTCCGATGACGGGTCGAGGGTCACCTGGACGGGGGTGCTGTAGAGGTTGCCAGGCGCGCGGTTCCAGTGCTGGCCTTCGCCGCGATCCATCGGCAGCTTGACGGTGTGCCCGTCGGCGCGATGGAAGGTCTCGTACTTGTGCAGGACCGCCTGCACCCAGTACTCCCCCGCCGGCACATCCCCGAGGCTGGCGACCGGATAGCCGAAGACCCCGGCATCTATCACGGCAGACTCCCCGGGCTTCAGCCCCACGACGTCGATGCCGAAGAGCTGCACCGCGCGGTAGCCGGGGCGCACCTGGAAGCGGGGCTCGGTCTCGCCGTCGGTCGACAGCACCACGATCACCCGGCCGTCTTGAGCCGAAGACTCGACGTCAACGAGAAAACTCACCGCGAGCTCGGCACCGCCGGCCGCGGCGGTCCAGGTCGCTACCATAGCCGTCAAGGCCAGGACACCCTTCATCCGCATCGGACCTCCCCTCCGCGTTCGTGGAGAGCGCAGTATAGCCTTGGCCAGAGCCACGGCCTGCTAGTGTCCCGTGATCCACAGGCTGCGTGGCTCTCGTTCAGCGTTGCCCGTATACTCTCGCGAGTGAAGACTCTCCTGATCCGCCGCCTGTCGCTCCTCTTCATCTTCGGCGCCGCCATAGCGCTGGCCCCAGGCTGCGACGGCGACTCCCCGGCCGCCCCGACCCTGCCGGAAGGTGAGGTCGTCCCGGTCGAGATCTACGCCGCGCAAAACTCAGGGCTCTCGATGCAGGAGCAACGGCTCGTGCGCACACAGGCGGCCTTCGACGCGCTGCTCGAAGACATCTTCGGCGACGACGGAGTGGCCGACGGCGTCGTACCGCCCGACTTCAACATCGACATGGTGCTGGCGGTTGCTTCGGGCGAGAAACCCGACGCGTGCTACTCCATCGAGATCAGCGAAGCGTCGGCCGACGGCACGGATCTGACCGTGACGGTCACCGAGACCGAGCCCACCGCGGACTGCGCCTGTGCGGCCGTCCTGGTCCAGCCGGTGCTGGTCGTGCACGTCCCCCGGGCCGACGCAGTGCGCTTCTTCGTCACCACCTCCTTCACCTGCGCCAGCTGAGGCCGGCGCCAAGGAGAGCGTCGGGAGCGCCGTCGGTCAGGCCGACGGCGAAATGCACGTCGAATTGGAGCCCGGGCCGAGCCAGGAGCGAGTAACCGTGGTGCGCGAGGACCGATGTTTCCGCCCCCTCGATGTCCTCGACCGCGAGCTCGACGAACATTCCGACGCGCTCCGACAGACCCCGACCCAGGACCAGCGTACCGCCGACCAGGCTCAGATGCCGATCACCAGCGGTCTGGCGCCCGGCACTGACCTGAGTGCCGAAAGACCAGCCGTGAGACAGTTCCCGCCCGACGGTAAAGATGACATCCGGGTCCACCTCGTCGGAGGTGAAGCCGGGATCACCGGTCGGCAGCGAGAGGGTACCGATCCAGCCGACGTCCCAGCCGCCGGCAGTCGGCCCGAGCTGCCATTTGACACCGATTGAGGCATCGCCGACGCCCGACGGCCCGCGGCGTGGCTCGACGTAGTCCGGCAATCCGATCCGCAGTTCGAAGCGATCGCTGAGCCCCCAGCGCAGAAGGATCTCGGGCCCGGACAGGGTTCCCTGCGAGCCTCCGTCGTCGACCCAGGTCAAACCACCCTCGATCTGGATCGATCCAGCGGGCACGACGACGGCACTCTCGGTGAAGTCCGGTCGGTCCGTGATCAGCTCCTGCGCTCGACCGGTCAGAGGGCTCAGGAACAGCAGCACCGGAACGGTAGTCAGAGCGTAAGCAGTCGGTGTCATGCTGAACGGTCCTTTCTTTTTCTAGTTACAGAAATTCAAAACCGCATCATACCACAAAAAAGGATCGGGCAAGCCGAACGCCCACCGCGACCGCTGGCCGCGCCACCTGGCCTGGCTCGACCGCTGCCGCAAGAGCAGTAGGCCAGCAGTCCTGGGGGCACCTACCTCCGGACAGCCAAGCGGGCTCTGTCGAGCCGGGCGAGATGGCGGCCCTGGAGCGAAGCCACCCATAGGTGGGAGCCGGATTCCGCCGCCCCGGTCACCATCGGATAGGTGCCTCCGGGGTCTTGCAGGTCGTAGACGACGCTCCCGGTGTCGTCGATCGCGATCAGATGCCCGTAGGGCCGCGCCCGGGGACGCAGCGCCGACGGCAGCCGCTGGACCACCTTGCGCCATGCCGGATGCGGCGCCAGCCGGTCGAGCAAGCCATTGCGCGGCGCCATCAGGCCGATCCAGTAGCGGCCATCGTGACCGCGCGAGAGATTGTCCGGAAAACCCGGCAGGTTGTCGATCACGGTCTCCACCCGGCCGCGGTCGGGACCATCCCGCCACACTCGCAAGACACGGTAGGCACCCGTCTCGTTGACCAGGATCGAGGCGCCGTCATGCGCCACGGCGACGCCGTTGGCGAAGTCGATCCCTCGCGCCAGAACGCTCACCGAGCCGCGGACCGGGTCGTACTCGAGCAGTCGCCCGTGGCCACCGTGCTCCATCAGATCGAGCAGGCTCGTCGGATAGGGCGCACCGACGACAGCTACGCTGAACTTGGACGTCGCATCTGTGAAGTAGACCCTGCCGTCCCGGGCCACGTCGACGTTGTTGGTGAAGCCGAAGGGCACTCCCTCGGCCTCGCTGGCCAGAACCCTGACGTTGCCCGAGGCCGAGACCCGCAGCAGGCCTCGTACCGCGTCGGCCACGAGGAGGCGCCCGACGAAGTCCAGAGTCAGTCCCAGTGGCCGACCGCCGGTGTGCCCCCACTCCTCGAACGAACGCCCGTCGGGCGACAGTCGTAGAATGGAGCCGTCCTTGGTGCCGGTGTAGACGAACCCCTGGTAGTTCACCACCACGTCCTCGGGACCCTGGTGGTCGCCGAGCGCCAGCAGCTCGAGCCCGGAAAGGCGATCGTTCACCCGGTGGGGACCAACGTAGCCCTCTGAGCGCGGCGCCTTCCAGGCTCGCGGCTCGATCGCCACCGGCGCTAGGGCCAGGTAGAGCACGGCGGCGCCGAGGAGCGTCCACAACAGTCTCTTCATCGCTCTGGTTTCCGGCGCAATCCTAGCAACCCCTCAGCGGGAGTCCTCGCGCCGGCGCCAAGGGGCCAGCGTACCCGCCAAAAGGTTGGTAGCATTCTTGGGGTCCTGAGAGCTTTCTCCCCCCCGCGACGACTCGTCGCGGGGAACCTGGATCAACTGAAATCGATGGAGGGTGGGATGACTTTCGCCGTCTGGGAAAAGATCCTACTGCTGGTGCTCGTTGCCGGATCAACCGGCCTCTTTCTCCAGGGGCTTCGGCCGAAGATCGACCACGTCCGAGCCGGCCGGGCGGATCGGGTGCGCACCGATCGGCTGAACTCGCGCATCCTTCGCGTGATCAAGGAGGTCGTCTTCCAGACCCGCGTGGTCGGCGGCCGGCCGGTGGCGGGCCTGCTGCACGCCATGGTCTTCGCCGGTTTCGCCTTCTTCGCCCTGGAGACCGCTGACCATTTCCTCGAGCCCTTCGAGATCCCGCTGTTGGCGGCGATCTTCGGTGGCGCCCTGCCGCTGTTCAAGGACTTCCTGGCCGTGGTCGCGATCATGGTCGCGATCGGCATCGTCGGCCTCGCCTTCCGCCGCTTCGTGCTCGTCAAGGTCTCGCCGGACCCGAAGTCCTACAGCTCGGGAATCGTGGCCCTGATGATCCTGCTGCTGATGCTGACCTACTTGAACGGCGTCGCCGTCGAGCCGCTCTATGAGAGGGCCAACTGGTGGCTCCACGCGCTCCTCATCATCGCTTTCCCGCCCATGATCCTGGGGTCCAAGCACTTCCACATCCTGCTGGCACCGATCGCCATCTTCCTGCGCACCCACGAACTCGGCGAGTACCTCCCGCTCGAACTCGACGAAGAGGTCCTGATGGCGGCGGAAGAGGAGATCTCGCTCGGCCTGGAGACGATGGCCGACGTACCGTGGAAGATGCGCTTGGATTTCCTGTCCTGCGTCGAGTGCAAACGTTGCACCGACCAGTGTCCGGCGGCCGGAAGCGGACAGGAGCTCGACCCGCGCGCTTTCATCCTCGCCGGGCGCGCAGCGCTCGAGGGCGACGGCGCGGTTATCGGCAACGTCATCACCGAAACGGCTCTCGGCCAGTGCACCAGCTGCGGCGCCTGCGAGAGCATCTGCCCGGTAGGCATCGAGCACCTTCAGGTCCTCATGGGCGCCAAGCGGGCGCAGGCCCTCGCCAGCGGCAAGGGCATGGTGGCGGGCGACTTCCTCGAGTCGGTCGAGCGCTATGGCAATCCGTTCAAGGCCACCGGCTCGGCGCGCCAGAAGCTGATCGAAGAGCTCGGCATCCCCATCTACCAGCCCGGCAAGACCGAGTATCTCCTTTGGCTCGGCTGCGTCTGGACCTACAACGAGGACGCCCGCGGCAGCCTGGTAGCAACGATCGAGCTCTTCGCCCAGGCAGGCGTCAGCTACGGCGTACTCGAGAGCGAATCGTGCAGTGGGCATCATTCACGCCGTCAAGGCGAGGAGCTCCAGTTCCAGACCCTGGCCAAAGATAACATCGAGCGCTTGCAGCAACAGAACGTGGCCAAGGTCGTCACCGGCTGCCCGCATTGCTTCCACAGCATCCGGCGGGAGTATCCGACGCTCGACGAGAGCTTCTCAGTCGAGACCGTGCATCACTCCGAGCTCCTCCTCGAGCTCCTCGAGCAAGGCAAGATCCAGCTCGACCGACGAGCGGGCCATGGCCGCAAGGTCACCTTCCACGACCCCTGCTACCTGGGTCGCTACGAGAAGGTCTTCGAGGCGCCCCGGCAGGTCATCCGACGCGCCGGCTTCGACCTCCTCGAACTACCGCGACGCCGTGAACGGTCGTTCTGCTGCGGCGGTGGCAACGCGGGCTTCATGAGCCAGCACGAAGAGCAGAACCGGGTCGATCTCGAGCGCAAACGCGAGATCCGCGAATCGGGCGCCGAGGTGCTCGTCACCGCCTGCCCCGAGTGCAAGATGATGCTCGACGCCGCGGTGGAAGAGACCGTCGACCTCGCCGAGCTGCTGGCGAAAGCCGCTAGGAGCCCAACCGAGGCCTCACTCTCCGGTCAAGGGTAATAGCCGGGAATCGACTGGACGCTCAGGCTACGCACCGCGACCTCGATCTCCACCCGGCGGAAGACACCGGGCACCGTGCTCGTCGACTGGTAGCCGAGCAAATACTGGGAGCGCAGCTCGGCCTCGATCCGCTCGTAGGCGCCCTCGAGCTCTCGCGCACGCTCGATGAAGAAGGAACTGCCTCCAGTTTCGGTGGCCAAACGCCTCAACCCGCTCTGCGACTCGAAATCGCGCGTCCCTGAGGTGACTCCGATCGCATAGACTGCGACCCCGAGGCGCTGGGCAAACTCGATGACTTCGGCAAGACTGAAGCGACTCATGGAGTCGGCGCCGTCGGTCAACACCACGATCGCCCGCTTTCCCTCGAGACCGCCAAAGTAGTAGAGGCTGAAGGCAAGGCTGTCGTAGAGCGTAGTCTCGCCCTCGGCCTCGAGATCGTCCAGGCCGGCGGCCAGAAGCTCGAGATCGCTCGAGAAGGGCACCTTGACCTGCGCTTGGTCGGCGAAGGTGATGACGGTGGCCCGGTCGCGCGGTCGGATGATGCGTTCGAAGAACGTCTTGGCCGCCTTTTCGGCCTCGGGCAGCTCCTCCAGCATCGAGGTCGACGTGTCGAGCAGGATGCCCACGTGCACCGGGCGATCGAAGACGCGCTCGAAGCGCCTCACGTCCTGGGGCACGCCGTTCTCGCGGACGATGAAATCCTCACGGGTCAGGCCCTCGACCGGCTTGCGCTTGCGATCGAGCACGCTGGTGAAGAGCTCGACGAAGGAGATGTCGAGCTGCTCCATGCCGCCGGGGGCGTTGATCGACACCAGGTCTTCGCCAGTATTGCCATCGCCGAGGTAGGCCACCGCTCGGACATAGGTCTGCTCGCGCGTGGGCAGGTCGACTCTCATCTCGTACGGCGGCCGGCTGACGGCGCCGGCCAGCTCCTCGCCGACGTAGAACTCGATCCGCTGCAGTGGCTCGCCGATCGGCAACGTCACGTCGGCCAGGACTCTGACCGATCCACTGTAGCGTCGCCCGGCCAGCGGGGCGATCAGCCGCACAGAGAACCGATGCGGCCCCGCGTTGATCGAGATCCGGTCTCGCGCCAGTTCTTCACCCTCGGCATCGTAGGCGATCGCCGTCACTTCATGGGGCCGCGGAGCATCGCCGAGGTCGAGCTCAACGCTGTAGGGCGGTCGGGTCTTACTCAGGATCGCCCGCCCGTCGAGCAGGAATCGCACCCGGGCCACCCCTTTTCCCTCGACCACTGCACCGACCCGCAAGCCCCCGGTGTGAAGCCCCTCTGGCGGCTCGAGAAGGCGCACCGAGTGCGACCCCGCGGCGACCCGTACGGCCGGCGAGGCGCCGAGGAGAACCAGCACCGCGATTCCGAGCAGGCTCACTCGACTACGTGAACCGTTTGACTTGGTGATCAGACTCGACACGAACATGCTGAACGAGCAGGCTAGCACGCAGAGATTCCCGTTGGGCGCAGCCGAACGGGGATCGGAGAACAAGGGCCGCCCGGCACGGAGGCCGGGCGCCACCCTTCTGCCACGGGTTGCTACTGCTCGATACCGTCAGCGCCGAGCGGTGTCTCTGAGGCCTCGGCCAACCGCGCCGCGGTCGAGATCAACTCCGCCAACTCGGCGATGTCGCTGTCCCAAGCACCGGAGCGAGCCAGCCCGCGCGCTCGACTCTCGAGCCCGCGCAGGTCGCCCTCACGGGCCCAGTATGACCCCCTCAACACCTCGGCAAACTCCGCTGCTACCGCCGCCAGGCGCAGACCCCGCGAAGCCCCCCTCCAGCTACCCGCCAGGTCCGAGCGCTGGAGGTCCACAGCATCCTCGACCACGCGTCCCGAGCGGCGCGATCGATAGCGCAGGCGCAGCGTCGCTATCTTGCCGCGCTTCGGCCTCGCGTCGCGCATCTTGACCTCGTAAAGCGCCGTCACCTGATGTCCGGCACCGATCTCCCCCGCGTCGACGGCGTCGTTGCGAAAGTCCCGGTCGGCGATGTCGCGGTTCTCGTAGCCCAGGAGCCGGTAGCTCTGGACCATCCTCGGGTCGAACTCGACCTGCACCTTGGCGTCCCCGGCGATGGTCTGGAGCGTCCCGGTCAGGTTCTCGACGAACACCCGGCGGGCCTCGTCGAGGTCATCGACGTAGGCGTAGTTGCCGTCGCCCTTGTCGGCCAGCTGCTCCATCAGCACGTCGTTGTAGTTGCCCATGCCGAAGCCGACGGTGGTGAGCTCGATGCCGGCGTCGGCCTCGCGCTCGATGCGGGCCAGAATCGAGTCCGGCCCGGTGCGGCCGACGTTGGCTACGCCGTCCGAGCACAGGATCACCCGGTTGATGGCACCGGGGCGGAAGAAACGACGGGCGGTCTGGTAGCCAAGCACGAGCCCCTCTTCGACGTTGGTCGAGCCACCCGGGCGCAGACCCTCGATGGCCGCCATCACTCGCCGGTGGTCGCTCGTCGGGTCGAGGATGACCTGACCGTGGCTGCCGTAGACCACCAATCCGATGGCATCGCCCTCGTCGAGCTGCTGCACCAGCAAGCCCAGCGCCCGCTGGACCAGACCGAGTCGGTTCTCGCGATTCATCGAGCCCGACACGTCGACCACGAAAGTCAGCACAGCCGCTTTGCGCTGCCGAGCGGAGACCTCCCGCCCCTTGAGCGCGAACCGCAGCAAATAGGTGCGCGCCGTCGAGGCAAACGGCGAGGGGGCACCCTCGGCCACCACCGCAAAGTCGCGGCTGCGCGGCGCCCGATCGCCGTAGTCGAAGAAATTGACGAACTCCTCGACCCGGATCGCGTCGGCCGGCGGCAGATCGCCACGCCGCAGGTAGCTACGCGCCATGGTGTACGACGCCGTGTCGACGTCGAGGCCGAAAGTCGACTGCGGGTCGTCCTCGGTGTCGACGAACGGATTCGTGCCGTAGCCCTGGAAGAACATGTCACCGTAGGGCTGATCGTTGGGCTCGGTGGTGCCGCCGGTGGACGACGAAGCGACTCCCGGGCTCGCCTTCAGCAGTTGCTTCAACGCGGCCTGTTCGGAGTGCAAGGCGTTCAGTTCCCTGTTCTGAGCTTCCACCTGACGGTTGTACCCCAGGTGAGAAGCGTCCTCCAATACGGAGACTTTGTCCGTGACCGCCGGGGGCGCCAGCGGGACGGCCTCAATCAGGTCGGGAATCGGCACTCTCTTCGCCCTCGGCTTGGGCAAGGCCGGCGCGGCGGAGTCCCTGCCATCCCTCTTCCTCTGTTCTAAC
>JAPUJD010000047.1 GCA_027296385.1 Acidobacteriota bacterium
GTGAGGCCTGGCCATGACCGCGAGGTCGGCACGGCCAGCCGCGAGCACCGTGTTGGCGTGGTCGCTTCCCAAGAGCGCCCCGACCGCCGCTACCGGCAGGTTCGCTTCATAGCGGATCTTCTCGGCGAACGGCACCTGATACATGCGGCCGAAGACGATCTCGGACTCTGGCGCATTTATCAGGTCGCAGCCGGCGTCCTTGAGCATGACGGCCATCTCCACCGCCTCCTCCGGAGTGGTTCCGCTGCCGTCCGGCGTCCAGTCGCTGGCCGAGATCCGCACCAGCATTGGCTTCGCCGCCGGCCACACCGCGCGCATCGCGCCAAAGATCTCCAACGGGTAGCGCATGCGATTCTCCAGGCTGCCGCCGTACTCGTCCTGGCGCCGGTTCGACAGCGGTGAGATGAAGCTCGACAGCAGATAGCCGTGAGCCATGTGGACCTCGATGAGGTCGAATCCGGCAGCCTCGGACCTCTCGGCGGCGCGCACGAACTCATCGCGTATCCGCTCCATGTCGGAGCGATCCATCGCCCGCGGTGCCGGCCAGCCCACGGCGAAGGGTCGGGCCGAGGGCGCCAGCGTCGGCCAGGCACCCTGGTCGGCCGTTAGCGGCACGTCGTCGCCGGTCCACGGATGAGTCACCGAGCCCTTGCGACCGGCATGGGCCAGTTGGATGCCTATCTTGGCCGGCGAGTGGCGGTGCACGTAGTCGACGATGCGCTGCCAGGCGGCGGTGTGCTCGTCGTCATACATGCCGGCGCAACCCGCGGTGATGCGACCCTCGGCGGAAACATCGGTCATCTCGGTGATCACGAGTCCGGCGCCGCCCATAGCGCGGCCGCCGAGATGCACCAGATGCCAGTCGTCCACGGTGCCGTCCACCGCCGAGTACTGGCACATCGGACTGACCACGATGCGATTGACCAGCTCGAGCTGGCGCAGCTCGAGGGGGGTGAACATCGGCGGGCGAGCGCGGCCGTCGGGCCCGGGCGTGCCGCCCTCCCGCTGGGCGAACACCTCGTCCACTTTCTCGACCAGGGCCCGATCCCTGTTGCGCAGTGCGTCGTAGGTGATGCGCTTCGAGCGGGTCATCAGGTTGAACTTGAAAGTGTAGGCATCCTGGCCGAGGTAGCGGGCGGAGTTCTCGAACCACTCGAGGCTGGTCTGCGCCGCCTTCTGCAGCTTGAGCACGTCGACCCAGCGTGCGTCCTGATAGGCGGAGAGGACCGCGGGCACGTCGCCGAGTCCGAGCCGCCGGAAGGTCTCGACCAGGACCATGGCATCCTCCATCGCGATCTTGGTGCCGGAGCCGATCGAGAAATGCGCCGTATGGGCCGCGTCGCCGATGAGCACGATGTTTTCGTGAACCCACGTCTCGCAGCGCACGGTCGGGAACGCGCGCCAAAGCGAGCGGTTGGGCAGCAGCCTATGACCTGCGAGCTCGGCGGCGAAGAGTGCCTCGCAGTACGCGACCGTCTCCTCCTCGCTCGCCTGATCGAGGCCGGCGCGGCGCCAGACCTCCTCCCGGCATTCGACGATCCAGGTCGAGAGCTCCTGGGAGAACGGATAGGCATGCACCTGGAACAGGCCGTGCTCGTTCTCCTTGAAAATGAAGGTGAACGCCTCGAGCGGCTTGTCGGTGCCGAGCCAGGTGAACTTGCAGCGCCGCCAATCGAGCGTTGGACGGAAGTGCTCGGCGAGGCTCGAACGCACCATCGAGTTGACCCCGTCGGCGGCGAGCACGAGATCGGCGTCCCGTACCTCAGCAACCGACTCGACCTCGCGCTCGAACTCCATCTCGACCCCAAGGTCGCGGCACCTCTCCTGAAGAACGAGCAACAACTCCTTGCGCGCGAGCGCGGCAAAGCCGTGACCGGTCGACACCACTTTCTCACCGCGAAAGTGCGTCTCGATGTCGCGCCAGTACTTGAAGCGAGCGCTGATCTCGGCGTAGCTCGGAGCATCGGCTGCCTCGAACTTCTCGAGCGTCTCGTCGGAGAAGACGACTCCCCAGCCGAAGGTGTCGTCAGGCAGGTTGCGCTCGATGATCCGGATATCCACCTCCGGGAAGGCCTTCTTCATCAGGATGCCGAAGTACAGGCCGGCGGGACCGCCGCCGAGGCAGTTGACCTTCATTTTCGGGTCTTTCTCGGGGCAAAAGCCTGGTCGAGAAGCTCTTGGCTCTGGCTGATCAGGAGCAAGTTCAACGGTCGATCCTTGGCCAGGACGCGGCGAAACGGCACGTAACGATGCGCTGTGGCGGCGAGGCGCGGGAACTCCTCGAACGTGTGGTGCACCGTGAAGACGGCGACGGCCGTCGGGCTCATGAGGCCGCGGATCTCCTCCCAGAAGTCGGCCAGCGACCAGTGGAAGCCGACGCCGTAGAACGAGTACACGAAGTCATATGGCCCGGGAAGCCCATCGAGCCTGAAGCCTGTCTTGGCGGCGTCGAAGATCTGGTAGTTCTCGACCCCGTTGTACTCCAACACCCGACGCAGCTGAACGAGGTCGCCGCAGAACGATGCCTGCGAGCGCGGCGCGTTGAGCGGGTACCTCTGGGCCTCGCCGTCGGCCTCGTAGAGGTCGAACCGGGTTGTCGTCCAACGCATGCGCTTGGCCAGGAAGACGACCGAGCGCCCCATTCCAGGGCCGATCTCGAGGACCCGGCCGGGCTCGCCCATGAGCTCGAACAACGGCGCGAGCGCCTCGTACTCGGCCCAGCTGGAGCCGTTCTGAGACAGCTCCCAGACCCGCCGTGAGGTCTCGTCAGTGCCGAGCGAAAACTGCGGGGTGATCGCCTTGACCGCCCGAACGAGCTCGGGATCCAGAGGCGGCGAGCGGAAGTAGATCTCCTTGCCCGCCAAGGCGGATGACAGCTCCGCCACCTTGTGGCCGAGCCCGAAGCGCTTCGCCATCTCCGTGCGTAGACGGACCAACAGCTGTCGTGGACTGAAGAATCCGCCTTTGCGACGACCCTGGCCATCGGCGCCCGTCAGGGCCCCGCTCTCCTGCGGCGATCGACTCGACACGGCGCGAAGTATAGACCTGAAGGAAGGGATCACTCCGACCAGTCGGGCGCCTCTAGCCGGCGGCGCCCATCGACCGAGAGGGTGACGCCGGGGGCGTCGACACTCTCCCGATCCCACAGCTGGCAGGTGACCTGCTTGTGCTTCTGATCGAGCCCTTCGCAGTAGTTTGTGTAGATACAGCGCCGGATCTCCCGCCCGCGTCCGAGAAGCATCTTGCGGAACCAGTCCGGGTCCGCGAGGCTCTGGCGCGCCGCGGCCACGGCATCGGCCCGCCCGCTTTGCAGTAGCTCCTCGGCCTGATCGAAGGAGTGGATACCACCCGCCACCACGACGGGAGTCGTACAGTCCGCCTCACGGATGGCCGCCCGAATGCGCGCCACGGGCTCGACGTTGCGCCCGAACGGGCCGCGCTCATCGGAGATCGCGGTCGGCATGCACTCGTAGCCACTCGGCCCGGTATAGGGGTACGCGGCCCAGCCGACCGGCGGTTGCTTTGCGTCCTCGAACTTGCCGCCCCTGGACAGCGAGAGGAAGTCCATCCCCGCCCTGGCGAGCTCGACGCCAAAGAAGGCTGCGTCCTCGACTGTGCTGCCACCCTCGATGCACTCTTCGGCCAGATACCGGCAGCCCACCGCGAAGTCGGTCCCCACGCCGTTGCGAACGGCAGCGTAGACCTCGAGCGGCAATCTCACGCGGCCTTGCCGCGAACCACCATAGCCGTCCGTGCGATCGTTGCACGCCGAGAGGAACGAGGCCATCGTGTAGGCGTGGGCAAAATGGAGCTCGACGCCGTCGAAGCCGGCCCGGCGGGCACGCACGGCAGCGGTGGCAAAAAGTGTGGGCAAGGCTCGTGGCAGATCGCGAACGTGGTCGAGATGGGTGTCGCCGACCCGCTCGCGATGTCCGTAGCGCAGAGCTTCGAGCTCGCGCTCGGTGAGAACCGACTCCAGGCGCTCGGCTGGGAGCTCGAGCAGGCGGGCTCGGATCTCGTCGTCACTTCCCGGCCCGACGGCTCGACGATGGCGGTCGGTCAGCTCCAGATAGCGCCGGAAGTACTTCTCCGGCTGCGGACGGCGGCGGATGGCAAGGAAGTCGATGATCTGGATCAAAAGCCGCGTGTGCCCGGCGCTCGCCTGGCGCACGGTCGCCACCAGCTCGGTGAGGCCGGACACGAAGCGATCGTGGCCGATGCGCAGCAGCGGCCCGCTGGGTATTTCTCGAATGCCCGTCGCCTCGACCACCAGGGCTCCGGGGCGGCCGCGAGCGAGGCGCTCGTACCAGGCGAGAATCTCGGGTGTGACGAAGCCATCGTCGGTCGCGCGCCAGGGCACCATCGCCGGCACCCAGGTTCGCTGTTCGAGCACCATCGGACCCATGCGCAGGGGCGAGAAGAGCTTCGCCGCCGCGGCCTCCTCGGCGTCAGGCCACCGCGCCTCGGGGATGGGGTGCTTGATGCGCTCCGGAGGCTTCCACATGGGCGCTCAGTATACGGTCCCGCGCCGCAGCCGCAGCTCCGACCGGCCATCCCGGAGCTAGCCCGAAGACGAAACCGGCACCGAAGGACCAGGGCCGCCCGGGGGCGGAGCCCGGGCGCTACATGTTGCCACGGGCCGCTAGTTCGGCATCCGTCGGGCGATGACCAGGCGCTGGATGTCGCTGGCGCCCTCGTAGATCCGCAGCGCGCGCACCGCGCGGTAGAGATGATCGACCGGGTGGTCGGCCAGCACGCCGCGGCCGCCCAGGATCTGAACCGCGCCGTCGACGATTCGCTGCGCTGACTCGGTCGCTTGGAGCTTGGCCATGGCCGAGCGGTACGTCACCTCGGGGCCGCCGGTGTCCACCTCCCAGGCGGCGCGGTAGGTCAGCAGGCGAGCCGACTCAAGCTCGGTCGCCATGTCAGCGAGATGGGCCTGCACGAGCTGAAACTCGGCCAGCGGCTTGCCGAACTGCCGGCGCTCGGCGGCGTGGGCGCGGGCTTCGGCCAGGGCGCGCGCCGCCATGCCGCAGGCCGCCGCCGCCACGGTGGCTCGCAGCCGATCGAGGGTCCGCATGCCCAACTTGAATCCACCCCCCACGGCACCGAGCAAATGACTCGCCGGAAGGCGGCAGTCGTCCAGTGCGATCTCTCCCAGGGGATGCGGCGCCGACATCACCTGGGCTCCGGCAAACTCCAGACCGGCCGTCGCAGCGGGCACGAGGAAACACGACAGTCCCCGCGCTCCGGCGTCCGGATCGGTGCTGGCAAAGACCGTGTAGACGTCGGCCAGCCCGGCGTTGGAGATAAACCACTTGCGACCATTCAGCACCCACTCCTCGCCGTCGAGCACGGCCTGGGTGGTGATAGCGCCGACGTCGGAGCCGGCGTCGGGCTCGGTCATCGCAAACGCCGTCATCACCTCTCCCCGGGCGATCCGCGGCAACCAGTCCTCGCGCACCGGCTCGCCACCGCCCTCGACCAGCGGTCCGGTGCCCAGGGCCTGGAGAGCAAAGACGGCATCGGCCAACGGCGAGGCGTAGGCAAGGCCTTCACGGATCAGACAGCAGGTCCTCAGACCCGCCGCACGGGCGGCGCCACCCGCCGCGGCGGGCACGGCGTAGGCCGCCCAGCCCGCGTTGCCCAGGCGCGCGAGAACCTCGCGGGCCTGGGCTCGAGCGGCCGCATCATCGTGCGGCGGCGTGAGCGGCGCCACTTGGTCGCGAACGAAGGCGTCGAGCTGCTCCGCGATCGCGGCATGCTCGGCGTCGAGGAACGGCTGGATCGAGGTCGTGTCGGGCATTGCTCGGCGAGCTCAGGCGCGATCGAACTCGGGCGGTCGCTTCGCCTTGAAGGCCTCGTAGGCCTCGCGGAAGTTGGGGTCTTCCATACAGGCCGCCTGGATCTCTACTTCCGCCGCCAGGGCCGAATCGAGATCGAGAGCGGCCTCGCGCAAGACCATCTTCTTGGTGATCTCGAGTCCGAAAGCAGGTCCCCGGGCCAGGCGCTCCGCCCACTCCCGAGCTACGGCAGGCAGCGCCTCCAGCGCTACGACCCGGTTGTAGAGGCCGATGCGCTCGGCCTCGGCGGCGTCGATGAAGTCGCCGGTCATCAGTAGCTCCATCGCCCGGCCCATGCCGACGATCTTCGGCAGCAGCCAGGCCGCTCCCATGTCGGCTCCCGACAGCCCGACCTTGGTGAAGAGATAGGCGATGCGAGCGGTCTCGGACGCGATGCGGACGTCGCAGGCAGTGGCGATCACCGCGCCGGCTCCGGCCACGGTCCCGTTGAGAGCGCCTACGATCGGACGCCGGCAGCGCAGCATCGCCAGGATCACGTCGCCGGTCAGGCGGGTGAAGTCGAGCAGCCCTCGGTAGTCGCGCTCGAAGAGAGCACCGATGATGTCCTCGACGTCGCCCCCGGAACAAAATGCCTTGCCGGTCCCGGTGATGAGAATCGATCTCACGCCGGGCTCGCTGTCCAGGGCGACGAAGACCTCGTGCAACTCACGGTAGACCTCGAAGGTCAGGGCGTTGTAACGCTCGGGGCGGTCGAGCGTGATCGTCGCGACGCCGGTGGCGGAGGCGAGCTCGTAGAGAAAACTCTCGGGAGCGATGGTCATCCTCAGTCCTCGGCCGCCAGCATGGCGGTGCCTTCGATCTCGACCTTGGCGCCGGTCTCCAGCAGGCCCGCCACTTCGACCAGCGACATCGCTGGGTAGTGGTCGCCCATCACTCGCCGGTAGGCGGCGCCGACCTCCCTCATTTCGGCCAGGTACTCGCTCTTGTCCGTCACGTAGAGCGTCAGCCGACCGA
This sequence comes from Acidobacteriota bacterium, assembly GCA_027296385.1. GTDB lineage: Bacteria > Acidobacteriota > Thermoanaerobaculia > Multivoradales > JAHEKO01 > CALZKB01. The sequence continues at coordinate 6,819 of JAPUJD010000047.1, forward strand.
GGTTCGCCGCTTCTCCGCCTGCGGCCGAAACGACCGTGAGCACGTTGGAGAGTGCTTGCTCGAATTGCGCGGCAAATCCCCCGGCCACGATCTTGTGCTCCTCGTCCCAGCCGATCTGGCCGGCGACAAACAGCATCCGCCCACCCGCCGGCGCCAGCAGGCCGTTGCTGTATCCACGCGGCTGGCCGAGCGACGGCGGGTCGGTGATCTCGAAGAAGCTCACGCCTGCACCGAGCCGCCGTCGAGAACCACGCACTGGGCGTTGATGCCGCCGGCCCGCGGGTCGCACAGCGTCACGACCAGAAAGGCGACCTCGTCAGGCGTGTAGATTCGCCCCTGCGGCGACTGCTGCCTCAGCGTCTCACGTGCGGCCTCATTGTCGAGGCCGGCCTTGGCGGCGATGTTCTCGACCGCCTGATCGACCAAGGGCGTGTCGACGTAGCCGGGCCCGACCGCGTTGACGGTGACTCCGGTCATCGCATACTCCATCGCCACCGCCCGAGTGAACCCGACCACCGCATGCTTGCTGGCGACGTAGGCCGAGATGTACGGCGCCCCCATCCGGCCGGCGATCGACGCCACGTTGACCACCCGCCCCCAGCCCCTCTGTGCCATCGGCGGCAGGAAGGCCTGGGTGCACAGAAAGGTGCCGGTCACATTGACTGCGAAGAGGCGCTCCCACTCTTCGAGTCGGATCTTGGGAAGACTCGAGGAGGTCGCGAAACCGGCGTTGTTGATCAAGATGTCGATCTGGCCCAAGCGCTCGACCGATCGTTCGAAGAGCTCCGTCACCTGGCGGGGATCGGAGATGTCCGCCGTTATTGCCCAGGCGCTGCCGGCCCCCTCGCTCAACCGCGCCGCCGTGGCCTCGATCTCGTTCTGAGATCGCGCGCTGACGACCACGTCGGCGCCGGCCTCGACCAGCGCTGCCGCCACCGCGGCGCCGATGCCACGACCACCGCCCGTTACGACCGCCTTCTTGCCTTCCAGCATCCCGCAAAGGTAGAGGCGGCACAGCGGGCTGTCAAGGCGCCTGGCAGGCCTCGACCGGTTCTCCGGACCCACAGAACTTCTGCCGCGGGCGGCTACGATGCGTCGCCGGACGAGAATGCCTGCAACACGGCATCCTCCAGGATCGCCCCCAGCTCGGAGATCGTGTCCCTACCCTCGCCCGGGGTCGCCGCCGCGGGATCGCCGAAGAAGGCATCGGGCCCGCCAGCCTCGCTGAAGGTCTTCTTGCCCTCCCGGATCGCCTTGGCGAGGGAGGCGGGATTGGCCTCGAGCGTACGCCGGATAGCGCCACGAACGAGATCCGGCCGGCTGGCGAGCACGACGGAGGTCTCGTAGCTCCCAGCGTGACAGGCCCCCGACTTGAACTCCTCGGTCAGGCGCAGTGCCCAGGGCTTGAGGGTGAGATCCGGGAAGGCAACTTTCACTCCGAGCTCGACCAACTCCTCGGCCGCCGAATGCAGCGAGCCGAGGTGAGCGGGATCCAAGTGCGCGTTGGCCAGCGCGAAGCAGGCGACACGCGGCGCCAGCGACCACCCGATGTCGCGCACCAGGGCGGCAATCGTGTCGGGGCGCACCGACACCGTGCCGGCGAACTCCCGCGCGAAAGGCGCCGCCGCGTAATCCAGCGTGGGCAGCACCAAGGCGTGCAGTTCGCGGGTCTCGAGGCGACGAGCACCTTCGGCGGCCATGGCCTCGGCGATCAAGGAGTCGGTGGTCAGCGGCAAATGCGGCCCGTGCGCCTCGACCGCGCCCAGCGGCAGGATGGCCACGAGGCGATCGCGCCCGCGATTGGCTACCTCGCGGTAGGTCCTCTCCCCCCAGGATCGTTCCATGGCAGCGCGAAGGCTACCACCGGTACCGTCCCGCCAAACGGCACGCTGCCAAGGCCGCCAGGCCGGAGGCCGAGCGCCACACGGGATCGCCACCTTGCGAGGTGCCCGGCCCGAGCCATAGCATGCGCTGATGCCGTTCCAGGAAAACAGCAAGAAGCCGCTGACCTACAGCAGCTACCTCAAGGTCGACGAGCTCCTCGACCTCCAACGCCCGCTCTCCGATGGCCCCGAGCACGACGAGATGCTGTTCATCATCATCCACCAGGTCTACGAGCTCTGGTTCCGGCAGGTCCTGCACGAGCTCGACGAGCTGAGTACGAGGTTCTTGGCCGGAGACTCAGCCGGCTCTCTGGCGACGCTCAAGCGCACCCTCACTATCTTCAAGACCCTGGTGGCGCAGGTCGACGTCCTCGAGACGATTACCCCGGTCTCGTTCGGTTCCTTCCGCGACCGCCTGGAGTCTGCCAGCGGCTTCCAATCGGCGCAGTTTCGCGAAGTGGAGATCCTCCTCGGAGCGCGTAGCAGACAGATCGTCGAGCACCATCCAGCCGGGAGCCCTGGCCGGGAGCGCATGGAGCGGCGACTCACCGAGCCCAGCCTCTGGGACAACTTCTTGCACTACCTGGCGCTGCAGGATCTCCCGGTCCCGAGCGAGCTTCTCGGGCGCGATGTCAGCGAGCCGGCGGAAGCCTCGGACGCGGTGCAAGAGATCCTGCTCGAGATCTACCGCAACCACCCCGTGGCGAGCATGGTCTGCGAGCGCCTGCTCGACCTCGACGAAGGCCTCCAGGAATGGCGCTACCGTCATGTGAAGATGGTGGAGCGCACCATCGGGTGCAAGCCCGGCACCGGCGGCTCTTCTGGCGCCGAATACCTCAGGCGGACCCTTTTTCGCCCGGTCTTTCCGGATCTGTGGGCGATCCGCGCTCAGTTATGACCTTTTCGGCGGCCGACCTTCTCGCCGAGGTCAACCCCTTGGCCGATCACTATCGGTACTTCCGGGTCGGTGAGCGCACTCTGCTGTCCGGCCACTCGCACCAGGCGTGGCCTGACTGTGGCCTCGAAGCCCAGCGCCGTGCCTGGCTCGACGCCGCCGAGCATGTCGACGACAAGTGGAGCCTCGCCTTCGCCGAGGCCGACAAGGTGCGATCGGGTTACCGGCGGCTGATCGACGACCCGACCGGCCTCTTCTCGCTGGCAGGGAGCACCCACGACCTGCTGGTCAAGCTGATCTCGGCCTTGCCGTTGGCCGAGCGTCCACGGCTGGTGACGACGGACGGCGAGTTTCATTCGCTGCGCCGGCAGCTCGACCGGCTGGCGGAGGAGGGCATAGAGGTTCACAAGGTGCCGGCTCTGCCGGCGGCCGACGTGGGCGAGAGACTTGCCGCCGCCGTCACCGACACCACGTCGGCCGTCTTTACCTCGACGGTGTTTTTTGGCAGCTCCCACATCGCGGGCGACCTGACCCCGGCAGCCGAAGCCTGCCGCCGCCACGGCGCCATCCTGGTGCTCGACGTCTACCATCAACTCAACGTCGTGCCGTTCTCTCTGGCCGCCCGGGACCTGCTCGACGTCTACGTCGTCAGCGCCGGCTACAAATACTGCCAGCTCGGCGAGGGCAACGCTTTTCTGCGCTTCCCCCGTGATTGTGAGCTACGCCCCGTAGCCACAGGCTGGTTTGCCGAGTTCGGTCAGCTCACGGCGCCCCAGGAGGGCGAGGGGGTGAGCTACAGCACCGCAGACGACCGTTTCGGCGGTGCCACGTATGATCCCACCAGTCACTATCGCGCCGCCCGTGTCTTCGAGTTCTTTAGCGACCACGGACTCGACGCGCTCACCCTGCGAGAGGTCAGCCAGGCCCAGATCGCCCTGCTGTGCCGGGAGTTCGACGCGCTCGATCTCGATCCGGCAGTGATCAGCCGGGACCGAAGCGTCGAGCTGAGCGCGATCGGGGGGTTCCTCGCCCTGACTTCCCCGCACGCCGGTAGGCTCTGCCGCCTGCTCGAGGAACATGGAATCCACAGCGACTTCCGCGACCAGGTCCTGCGACTGGGACCGGCCCCGTACCTGAGCCGCCGGCAGCTCACCGACGCGGTCGCGATTCTCGCCGAGGTCGTCGGCGAGGCAACAGGCTAGAGCTC
>JAPUJD010000048.1 GCA_027296385.1 Acidobacteriota bacterium
GTGGGCTTTTCCTACCGTGAGCGCGACCTGTCGCTGGCCGCCGGCGACACGGTGTTGCTGATGTCGGACGGTCTGCCCGAGCTCGTCGGGCCGGACGGCGACGTCCTCGGCTACGAGAAAACGCGGGAGCTCTTCCTCCAAGTCGCTTCAGAGCCGCCGGACGTCATCCTTCGACGTCTCTTCGAGGCCGCGGAGAAGTTCGCCGCCGGTCACCCGCAGGAAGACGACCTGACCCTGGTGGTGCTGCGGGCCAAGTAGCCGGCGGAGCTCAAACTTCCTGCTCAGGTGCCAGGCGAACGTTGCGACGTAGCGCATGGCCGTTACGCTGTTGCCGGAGATGTCAGGAGAACAAAGGTGACGATACAGAGAGTGACAAAGCCGAGGGTTTGTCTTGGCATCGTCGTATTGATGCTGGCAAGCGGCGGGGCGGCTGCGCACAGGAAACGCAGTTGTAGGTGTACTCGATGGTTGGTGGGCGATTCTTACTGGACGATGGCCTCTGTGGGCTCGGCGCTCAGATATAGAGACCTCCGGACACGTTGAGGACCTCGCCAGTGACGTAGCCCGCCTGGTCCGATGCCAGATAGACGGCGGCGGCGGCCACATCGTCTGGGCTCCCCAGGCGGCCGAGAGGGATCCTGCTCGCCAGCTCCTCGGCCGCGGCCTCAGGCAGGTTCTCGGTCATCGACGTCGCGATGTATCCCGGGGCGATCACGTTGACGGTGATGTTGCGGCTGGCAAGCTCGCGGGCTATCGACTTCGAGAACCCGATGAGGCCGGCCTTGGCCGCCGCGTAGTTCGCCTGACCCGCGTTGCCCATGAGTCCGACGACCGACGAGACCGAGATGACGCGGCCCCAGCGGCGACGCATCATGCCGCGAATCAGGGCCTTGGTGACGACGTACGAGCCGGTCAGATTCGTTGCCACAACCTGATCCCACTCCTCCTGCTTCATCCTCAGCAACAGATTGTCGCGGGTGATCCCCGCGTTGTTGACCAAGATGTCGACGCCCTTGAACGCCTCCGGCAGTGTCGCCATGCGATCCGGGATCGCATCGTGGTCACGCAGGTCCAGGGCCAGCACCGTGGCTTCGGCACCGGCGGCGCGCAAAGAGTCCGCGAGCTTCTCGAGCGCCTCGACACCGCGCGCCGCCAGCACCAAGCGAGCTCCCTGCTCGGCGAAACGCCGAGCGATGGCCTCGCCGATGCCCCGCGACGCACCGGTGACGAACGCGGTTCTGCCTTCCAGGCTGAAAAGGCTCATGGCTATCCTCCCGTTACCCGCCGAGCTCGGCGAATTGGTTGAGATCGACGGGCTCGGCGACGTTGATCACCAGCACGCCGCGAGCGATGCGCCGGATGAGGCCTTTGAGCACGGCCCCCGGCCCGACCTCGACGAACGCTTCCACGCCGCCCTCCTCCACCATCCACTCGACGGACTCGACCCAGCGCACGGGGCCATCGATCTGTCGCGCCAGGGCGTCCCGCGCCGCGGCCCCAGACTCGGCCGGCCGAGCGTCGATATTGGTTACCACCGGCACCGTGTGATCGCGAAACTCGGTGCTCTCCAGATGCGGCTCCAGCCCCTCGCGCGCCGGCGCCATCAGGGGCGAATGAAAGGGCGCCGACACCGCCAGAGGGACCACGCGCCGCGCCCCCGCCGCCGTGGCGAGCTCCAGCGCCCGGGCCACGCCTGCGGCGCTGCCGGCGATGACCGTCTGCACCGGCGAATTGAGGTTCGCGACCGTGCAGACCCCGTCGGCCGATGCCTCGTCGGTGATGGTTGCGACGGTCGCGGCGTCGAGACCGAGAATCGCCGCCATGGCGCCCTCGCCGACTGGCACCGCCTTCTGCATCAACTCCCCACGCCGCCGCACCAAGCGCACCGCGTCGGTGAAGTCGAGCACGCCCGCCGCCACCAGGGCGCTGTACTCGCCGAGGCTGTGGCCCGCCATCACCACCGGCTGGTGACCGGTCTCGGCGACGGCACGGTGCATCGCCACCGACGCGGTGAGAATCGCCGGCTGGGTATTGGCCGTCAGCTGCAGCTCACTCTCCGGCCCTCGCCAGCAGAGCGTCGAGAGCTCGAAGCCGAGCGCCTCGTCGGCCGCCGCGAAGACCGCGCGCGAGCACTCGAAGGCGTCGACCCAGGCGCGGCCCATGCCCACGGCCTGGGACCCCTGTCCGGGGAAGACGAACGCAACCTTGGCCATCGTCACGGCGCTCCTACCACTCGACGACGGCCGACCCCCAGGTCAGGCCGGAGCCGAAGGCGGTCATGAGCACGATCTGCCCGGGCTTGATGCGCCCGGCGCGATTGAGCTCGTCGAGAGCGATGGGGATCGAGGCCGCTGAGGTGTTGCCGAAGCGGTCGACGTTGACGTAGGTGCTGCCCTCGGGTACCGCCAACCGCTGGCCGACGGCGTCGATGATGCGCTTGTTCGCCTGATGCGGGATGAACCAGTCGACGTCGGCGGGAGTCTTGCCGCACTCGGCCAAAGCCTCCTCGCTCACCTGCGCCAACCGGCGGACGGCCTTCTTGAAGGTCTCGTTGCCACGCATGGTGATGAAGTGGAGGCCCGCGTCGATCATCTCGTGCGAGATCGGTACCCGGCTGCCCCCACCTGGCTGCTCGATCAGATTGCCCAAGGACCCGTCGGCGTGCATGGCGTAGGCGGCGACGCCTCGCTCTTCATCGGTCGCCTGCAGGAGAACAGCCCCGGCACCGTCGCCGAAGAGCACGCAGGTCGCTCGATCGGTCCAGTCGACGATCTTGGTCAGCATCTCGCCGCCGACCACCAGAACGTT
>JAPUJD010000049.1 GCA_027296385.1 Acidobacteriota bacterium
GGCCGAAGATCGGGAACGCTTCGGCGAGCTGCTCCGTGCCGAGGGCATCCGCCAGCCGGAGAACGGCATCGCCCGGTCCGCGGAGCAAGGCGTCGCGGTCGCTCGCGAGATCGGCTTCCCGATCCTCGTGCGTCCGAGCTACGTGCTCGGTGGGCGTGCCATGGCGATCTGCTACGACGAGTCCAAGCTTGCCGAGTATATGCGTCTGGCGGCCGTCGTCTCGCCGGGTCAGCCGGTGTTGCTCGATAGCTTCCTCGAGGACGCGTTCGAGTTCGACCTCGACCTGATAGCCGACGGCACGACGGCGGTCGTCGCCGGGGTGCTGCAGCACATCGAAGAGGCGGGCATTCACTCCGGTGACTCGGTGGCTGTCCTACCGCCCTACGACGTCACCGAGGGCCAGCTCGACGAGATGAAGGACATCGCCCGCCGGCTGGCGCGGCGCCTCGGCGTAGTGGGCTTGATGAACGTTCAGTTCGCTCTGCACCGGAGCGAGATCTACGTCCTCGAGGTGAATCCGCGTGCCTCGCGGACCGTGCCCTTCATCGCCAAGGCGCTCGGTGTGCCGTTGGTGGGTATCGCTGCACGGGTGATGGGCGGCGAGACCCTGGCCGAGATCGGTTTCACCGAAGAGGCGGAGGTGCCTGGGATCTTCGTCAAGGCGCCGGTCTTTCCCTTCCGGCGTTTCCCCGGCGTCGATCCCGTGCTCGGCCCGGAGATGAAGTCGACCGGCGAGGTGATGGGCGTGAGCCAGGAGTTCGGACCGGCGTTCGCCAAGGCCTGGATCGCGGCCGGGCATCGGCTGCCGACCGCGGGCACAGCCTTTCTTTCGGTGCACGATCGCGACAAGCCGGCGCTGGTGCCGGTGGCGCGGCGACTGCGCGAGCTAGGCTTCGAGCTGACGGCGACGGCCGGGACGGCCGAGTTCCTGCGCGCCAACGACCTCGAGGCTCAGGTGGTACCCAAGGTGACGGACGGGGAGCGGCCCCACGTCGTGGATCGGCTGCTATCGCGGGAGGTCGACCTGGTGGTCAACACGCCGCTCGGCCAGGCTTCGCATGCGGACGACGCGGTCATCCGCCAGACTGCGCTCAGGTTCGACATCCCGTGCGTGACGACTCTGTCCGGCGCTCGGGCAGCGGTCGAGGGTATCGCCGCCCTGCAGGCCGGCGAGCTGACGGTGACCTCGCTGCAGGAACTCTACGGCAAGTGCTCCCGGCAGTGGAGCGCCGAAGGCCGAGGCCGAGCGCGGGTAGGTGATCTGGCCTGAGCCGCGTCCCTACTCCCCGGGGGTGTGTTGCCAATAGAATTGTTGGACAAGGAGGGTCGATGCCCCCGCCTAGGGCGAGCTATCCATCGAGAGGAGACACATGAGCGACATGCGAACGGAACGAGACAGTCTGGGAGAAGTGCAGGTGCCCGCCGACGCCTATTACGGCGCCCAGACGGAACGCGCGCGACAGAATTTCCCGGTCAGCGGACTGACCTTCCCCCGCCGCTTTATCGCGGCGATGGGACTCATCAAGTCAGAGGCCGCCAAGGTGAATGCGGCGATGGAGATCGTGCCTGCCGAGCTCGCGGCGGCGATCTGCCAGGCGGCTGACGAGGTCGTGGAGGGAGAGCACGACGCCCACTTCCCGCTCGACATCTTCCAGACCGGTTCCGGCACTTCGACCAACATGAACACCAACGAAGTGGTGTCGAACCGCGCCATCGAGATCCTCGGCGGCGAGATGGGCTCGAAGACGCCAGTACATCCCAACGATCACGTCAACGCCGGCCAGTCGTCGAACGATACGATTCCCACCGCCATTCACATCTCGGCCTACGGCGCCCTGGCCGAGGATCTCGAGCCGGCACTGGAGCAGTTGGCGCGCTCGCTCGAGGCCAAGGCAGTGGAGTTCGACGACGTGGTGAAGATCGGCCGGACGCACCTCCAGGATGCGGTGCCGATCAGGCTAGGCCAGGAGTTCTCGGGCTACGCTCAGCAGATTCGTAACTCTCAGGCACGAGTCGCAGCCGTCAAGCCGCGATTGGCCGAACTAGCGCTCGGTGGCACAGCGGTCGGCACCGGCCTCAACGCGCCACCGGGATTCGCCGACCAGGTGATCGCCGGCATGGCCGAGCGTACCGGGCATGCCTTCTTGCCGGCGCCGAACAAGTTCGAGGCCCTGGCGTCGAAAGACGCGGCGGTCGAGGCCTCCGGCGCCGTGCGCACCCTCGCCGTCTCGCTGACCAAGATTGCCAACGATCTGCGCTGGATCGGCTCCGGTCCGCGCTGCGGCATCGGTGAGATCAATCTGCCGAGCCTGCAGCCCGGGAGCTCGATCATGCCCGGCAAGGTCAATCCGGTGATCCCGGAGTCGGTCCTCATGGTGGCCGCCCAGGTGATCGGCAATGACGCTACCGTAGCCTGGGGCGGGGCGGCCGGCAACTTCGAGCTCAACGTGATGATGCCGGTGATTGCGTTCAACCTGCTGCAGTCGATCGAGATCAGCGCCAACGCCGCGCGGCTCCTGGCCGAACGCTGCATCGACGGCCTCGTGGCCAACGTCGAGCGCAACCGCGAGATGATCGAGAAGTCCATGGCCATGGTGACCGCGCTGGCGCCCAGGATCGGCTACGACAAGGCGGCCGAGATCGCCAAGGAGTCGTTCAAGACCGGCCGCACGATTCGAGAGATAGCGATGGAGAGGGAGGTTCTGCCCCCGGACGAGCTCGAGCGAGCGCTCGATCCCCGAGCGCAGACCGAGGGCGGCATTCAGGAGTGAGGATTCAGCAAGCCCCTAGGAGTCTGCTGGGCAGAAAACAGCGCGGAGAGTCATGTCCCTTGCAACGGTCACAGGCCCGGTGGTCCGGCCGGGTCCTTGGCAGCTGTGCAGAGCGCGTCTTTGTCATGCGTCTTACGGTATCCTCCGCCCCGAACCTACGAGGAGGTCCCCTGGATGTCCCTTATGGCCTACAAGGTACTGCATATCTTTTCCGTCATCTTGACGTTTACTGTCGTCGGCGGGCTCGCCCTGCACGTCGCCAACGGCGGTAACAAGGAGAGCAACCGCCAGAGCAAGCTCACCGGCATCTTGCACGGCGTTGGACTCCTGCTCATCCTGGTGTCCGGCTTCGGTGCGCTCGCCAGGCTCGGGGCCGGTTTCCCGGGATGGGTGTGGGCCAAAATCGCGATCTGGCTCACCCTCGGCGCTGCGGCGGCGCTGGTCAGGAGCTCGCCGGCCCTCAGCCGTGCGCTGCTACTGCTCCTCCCGCTGCTCGGTGGCGTTGCTGCTTGGCTGGCGTTCTACAAGCCGTTCTGAGGGTCGGAAGGAACATGACCGCTTCGACGGGGATCGTTCTCGCGTTGGCGATGGTGGCAGCCGCCGCCCGGTCCGCGGCCGAGGAGACCTTGGATTGGGACGCGATCAACAGGATCCGCGACGAAGGCTTCCAGCGCTCCCAGGTGATGGAGACCTTGCGCCAGCTCACCGACGAGCTGGGCCCCCGATTGACTGGTTCGCCGCAGGGCCAAGCAGCCAGTCGCTGGACCCGAGATCGATTGGCCGAGTGGGGACTCGCCAACGCTCATCTCGAAGCGTGGGGTCCGTTCGGGCGGGGCTGGTCCTTCACCCGCAGCGCCGTGCACATGAAGGCACCCCGAGAGACGCCCCTGCTGGCACTGCCCAAAGCGTGGACGCCAGGTCCCAAGAAGGCGATACGCGGTCTGGCGATGAAGGTGAAGATCGAGTCCGAAGACGACTTCGAGCAGTATCGTGGCAAGCTCAAGAGCAAGATCCTCTTCACCGCCGAAGCGCGCGAGCTCGAGCCGGACGACGAAGCGGCGTTCCAGCGCAAGACCCAAGCGGACCTGGAGCAGCTCGGAGCTTTTCCGATCCCCGGCGAGCCTTCGGATTTCTTGCAGCGTTCCCGCAAGCGTCGGGAGCTGCTCCGGAAGCTCAACGAGTTCCTGGTCGAAGAGAAAGCGCTGGCTACCGTCGATATCAGCTCGCGCGACGGTGGCACGCTGCGCCTCGGCGGTGCGGGCTCGCGAGAGACCGACGAGAGCGTCGGAGTGCCGGCTGTGGTGATGGCCCTCGAGCACTACAACTGGATTCTGCGGTTGCTCGACGACGAGCAGGAGGTGGAGCTCGAGATCGACGTGCGAGCACGGTTTCACGACGACGATCTGATGTCGTACAACACGATCGCCGAGTTCCCGGGCTCGGATCTGGCCCACGAAGTCGTCATGCTCGGCGCCCACCTCGACTCCTGGCATGCCGGTACCGGTGCCAACGACAACGCGGCGGGCTGTGCCGTGATGATGGAGGCTGTACGCATCCTCAAAGCTCTCGACCTGACACCCAGGCGGACCATTCGCATCGCCCTATGGACCGGTGAGGAGCAAGGCCTGCTGGGTTCCAGGGCCTTCGTCGCGCAGCATCTGGCGTCGCGCCCCGAGACGGAGGATGAAGAGGAGTTGAAGCTCCCCCCCTTCCTCCGAGAGCGGACGTGGCCGATCTCGCCCAAGGGGGAGCACGAGACCTTCTCCGCGTACTTCAATCTCGACAACGGGAGCGGCAAAATCCGCGGCGTCTACGCCCAGAGCAACGCGGCGGCGGTGCCAATTTTCAAGCGCTGGCTAGAGCCCTTCCACGATCTCGGCGCGGACACGGTCGTGACCCGCAACACGGGCGGCACGGACCATCTGGCGTTCGATGCCGTGGGCTTGCCCGGCTTCCAGTTCATCCAGGATCAGCTCGATTACTCCACCCGCACTCACCACACCAACCTCGACGTCTACGACCACGCGGTCGAGGACGATCTCAAGCAAGCTTCGGTGATCGTTGCTTCGTTCGTCTACCATGCGGCGATGCGGGACGAGAAGTTCCCCCGCAAGGCGATGCCGCAGAGGCCGGTGGAGAAGCCCAAGAAGAAGGGCGACGAAGACGCCGCTCACTGACCGAGAGAGGGAGAACACGATGCGCTGGTACCGAAAGCTCCACTGGCAGACGCTGATCGCCATGATCGCGGGCACGCTCACGGGCCTCGTATTCGGCGAACCCGCCGCGAGCGCGTTCGGCTGGATCGGCGATCTGTTCATGAAGCTCCTGCGGATGATCATCGTCCCGCTGGTGCTCACGTCGATCATCTCCGGCGTGGCCTCGGTCGGCGGGGGCAAGGCGCTCGGTCGTCTGTTCAGCAAGACGCTCGGATACTACGTGCTGTCCAGCCTCCTCGCGGTGCTGGTCGGACTGCTGATGGTCAACCTCATCCGGCCGGGCGTCGGCGCCAATATGACAGGCACGGCCCAGGGGGAGCTTCCCGAACTGGAGACGGCTACTTCTCCTGTTCAACTGCTGCTGGACATCGTGCCGGAAAACGTGATCCAAGCGGCGGCGTCGGCCGACATGCTGGCGCTCATCTTCTTCTGCATCGTTTTCGGCGCGGCCATTACGACGCTGCCCGACAGGACTCGTGACATCGTCACGAAGCTCTTCGATGCGCTTTTCCACGCGATGATGCGGCTCACCTCGGGCATCATAAGGTTCCTCCCGATCGGCGTGTTCGCTCTGATCACGAAGATGGTGGCTACGACCGGGTTCGACACGTTCAAACCGCTGGCCCTGTATGCGGTCACGATCGGTTCCGGGTTGACCATCCACTTCTTGGTCACGCTCCCGATCCTGCTGATCGTCCTGGGTCGGATCGCGCCACGCATTCACTTCGCCAATATGCGGGAACCCCTGCTGATCGCGTTCTCGACGAGCTCCTCAGGAGCGACCTTGCCGGTCACGCTGAACACGGTCGAAGAGAAGGTGGGCGTCTCGAACAAGGTGGCATCGTTCGTGCTCCCGATGGGAGCGACGGTGAACATGGACGGGACTGCGGTCTTCGAATGCGTGGGCGCCCTGTTCATTGCTCAGGTCCTCGGCTTCGACCTCACGATAATGCAGCAGGGTGTGGTCGTCCTCACCGCCTTGCTGGCCTCCATCGGGGCGGCCGCGGTTCCGTCTGCCGGCCTGGTCGTGATTTTCATCGTCCTCGAGGCGATCGGGCTCAGGGGGCCGGCCGTCAACTTGATCGTAGGATCGATGCTCGCGATCGACCGCCCGCTGGACATGTGCCGGACCGCCGTGAACGTGTTCAGCGACTCGTGCGGAGCAGCAATTGTCGCGCGCTCGGAGGGAGAGACGAAGGTCGACACGGTCATCCGGTAGTGGACGCGAGCGGAACGCGGATCTCCACGTCGCGGCTCAGCCGTCGAGATGGACGGCGAAGAACTCGAGTGTGCGCGTCCAGGCCTGGGTGGCGGCGTCCTCGTCGTAGCGCGTGCCTGACGGGTTGGCGAAGGCATGATTGGCGCCCTCGTAGATATGCACCGTGATCTCCTTGTCGAAATCGTGCATCCTGCTCTCGAAGGCGCGCACACCCTCGAGCGGAATGCCGCGGTCTTCACTGCCGAAGTGTCCGAGAACCGGTGCGCCGATCGTAGCCAGTTGGTCGTCGCTGACGACGCGACCGTAGTAGATGACCGCGGCGTCGAGCTCGTCGCCGAGCAAGATCGCGGTGCGTAGTGACCAGCCGCCACCGAAACACCAGCCGACCGAGCCGACCGTGGCGACACCGGTGGCACTCTCGAGATAGGCGTGCGCTGCCCGCAGGTTTTCTTCCAGGCGCTCGCTCCGCTCCATGGCGTGGCGCATCAGACCTCTCGCTTCGTCACTGGTCGTCGCGACATTTCCCTCGTAGAGATCAACTGCCAGAGCCGCGTACCCCTGCTGGGCGAAGCGTCGTGCCATGGTCCGGATGTTGTCGTTCAGCCCCCACCACTCCTGGATGACGATGATGCCGCCGCGCGCCGGGCCTGCGGCCGGTTGGGCCAGGTAGCCCATGATCTCGGCGCCGGGCCAGTAGGCGACGTCGGCGGCCGTGACTCCTTGTCGCGCTGGATCACCGGCTGCGGCGCCCGGCGTGGGTCGGTCGTCGGCGTGCTCGCGCTCCATGCGCTCTCGGTAGTCGGCGCCGGTGCCTTCGCCGGCGGCGCAGCCGACCGCGACGCCGCAGGTCAGGAGGAGAATCAGGACGGTTCGAGACATGGGAAGCCTCCTATGAGGGCGGTCGCAAGTGCGAGGCGAACGCCGAATCTATCACCGCGAAAGACGCCAGGCTGCTACTGTGCCGGCGCCATGCCTGTCGAGCCCACCGCCGGGGAGACCACTGCTCGTAGCCATCTGCTCGACTTCACCACGGAGGAGCTGGAGCTGTGGCTCGACGACTTCGGGTGGCCGGCTTTCCACGCCAGGCAGGTAAGGCGTTGGGTGTTCGAGCAGCACGTGCGTCGGTTCGCTGACATGACAGACTTGCCGAGCGGGCTCAGACGCCAGCTCGACGAGGGTTTCGCGGTGTTCGTGGCCGACGAGGTCGAGCGCTCGAACGCGCCGGGAGGGACTGCGAAACTGCTGCTGCGCTGGCCCGACGGGGCTAGCACCGAGACCGTCATGATCCCCGCCGGCGACCATGGCCGGGCCCGCCGGACCGTTTGCCTGAGCACCCAGGTCGGTTGCAACGTCGGCTGTCGGTTCTGTGCCAGTGGCATCGGCGGCATGCGGCGGAATCTCTCGGTCGGCGAGGTGCTGGAGCAGGCGCTGCGAATCGCTGCCGAGCTCGCGAGTCGGGGCGAAAGCCTCACCCATGTCGTCTTCATGGGCATGGGAGAACCACTGGCCAACTACGGCGTCACGGTCGAAGCCGTGCGCCGGCTCAATCGAGCCCTCGGCATCGGCCGGCGTCGGATCACCGTCAGTACGGTCGGCTTGCCCAAGCAGATCCGACGCCTCGCCGGTGAGGATCTGCAGGCGACCCTTGCTCTGAGCCTCCACGCGCCAACGTCGGAGCTGCGCCGACGCCTGATTCCTTGGGCCGAGGCGATCGATCTCGACGCGGTGCTCGACGCTTGCCGCGAGTACTTCCGGCGCACCGGCCGCGAGGTGACGCTCGAATACTGCCTGCTGGCCGGCGTCAACGACGAGCCTGAGCACGCGCGGCAGCTGGCCGAGATCGCCACCGGGCTGCGAGCGCACGTCAACCTCATGATGTACAACCCGGTCGTCGAGCTACCCTTCGTGCGGCCGAGCCGCAACCGTGCTATCGCCTTTCTCAAGGATCTGCGAGCGGCGGGCGCCAATGCCCATCTGCGCCACAGCCGCGGGCTCGAAGCCGACGCCGCCTGCGGCCAGCTCAGGCGCCGGCACGAGCTGCCGGCTGGCTAGCCGAGCTAGTCGCGACTACTCGACGACTACGTCGGCGAGTCCCTCCTCGGGTTGCGGGTAGCTCATGTCGAGGCCTTCGAGCGCGTCGAGCAGGACCTGGGAGACGACGAGGTTGCGGTACCACTTGCGATCGGCTGGGACGATGTACCACGGTGCCCAGGCGGTGCTGGTGCGTCTGAGCACCGCGGCGTAGGCCACCTGATAGTCCTCCCAGAGCTCGCGCTCCGCCAGGTCGTCGCGGGAGAACTTCCAACGCTTGTGGGGCTCGTCCAGGCGCGACTGCAGGCGCGCCTTCTGCTCCTCTTTCGAGATGTTGAGGAAGAACTTGAGGATGGTCGTGCCTTCGTCGGTCAACCGGCGCTCGAAGTCGTTGATGTGGTCGTAGCGCCGGCCCCAGACCTCGGGCGCGACGAGATGGCGTACCCGCACGACGAGAACGTCTTCGTAGTGACTGCGATTGAAGATGACGATCTCGCCCGAGCCAGGGGTGTGGCGGTGGACGCGCCACAGGTAGTCGTGCGCGAGCTCACGGGCGGTCGGCTTCTTGAAGCTCGCGACCTTGACTCCCTGGGGGTTGGTGCCGTCGAAGACGTGGCGGATGGTCCCGTCCTTGCCTCCTGTGTCCATTGCCTGAAGCACCACCAACACCTTGTGCTTGCCCTCGGCGTAGAGCACTTCCTGTAGCTCTCCCAGGCGCGCGTTGAGCTCGGTCGTGAGTCGTCGTCCTGGCTTCTTGCCCGATTCGCAAAGCGTCAGGTCACTAGGGTCGTGGCTCTGGAGCCGGACCTCGGTTCCTGGTTCGACACGGTAGGCCTCGCCGTTCATCTGTTCTCCATGGATTCGCTACCAGCCACTCGATGAGCCACCGCCCCCGAAGCTGCCGCCGCCGCCGGAGAACCCACCGCTCGAGAAGGCGCCGCCACCCCCACGGCCCGACGACGACCAGCCTCCTCGTCCGCCGAGGAAGGACCCCGAGAGGCGAGAGCTCCGCGGCAGGATCAAGCGCAGGAGCGGAAAGGCGACGCCCCAGCCGATCAGGCACAAGAGCCCCACTCGTGAGCTCAGCAGGGCGGCGGGGAACATGAACCAGAACGGCATCAGGAAGAGATACAGCATCCAGGCGGCACAGCCGGGAGTACGGATCGCGCCGAAGGTGAAGGGGGTGATGATGAAGAGGAAGAAGATGAGGGCGCCGATGTTGCCCCCGCGCCCGATCCCGCGCCTCGTCGGGGCGGCCGGAGGCGGCAGGATGTCGTTGCCCTCGACCAGGGCGGCCATCGTCTCCACGGCACGCTCGACACCACCGTCGAAATCCCCAGTGCGGAAGTGTGGCCGCAGGATCTCGTCGAGGATCCGCCGGGAGTAGGCATCGGTGAGGATGGCCTCGAGACCGTAGCCGACCTCGATGCGCATCTTGCGATCGTCGCGGGCGATCAAGAGCAGGACGCCGTCGTCGACATCGCCGCGTCCCAGGGCCCAGGTTTCGGCCACGCGCAACGAGAAATCCTCGAGGCTCTCGCCCTCGAGGCTGGCCAGGGTCAGGATGGCGATCTGCGAGCCCTCGGCAGCCTCCAGCCGCTCGAGGCGATCTTCGATGCGGGCCTCGGACTCGGCCGACAGGATGTTTGCCAGATCGTTGATCCTGCCGCCGAGGAAGGGAACCTCGAGAGCGACTGCCGGGGCCGAGACCAGGGCCGCAGCCAGAACGAGGCTGCCGGCCAGCCGGTTGGTGGCGCTACTCATCGCTCAGCCTCGGGCCGTCGGCGAGTTCGTTCACGTCGTCGTCAGCCCGCTCGACCCCACTCTCGGCGAGCAGGTTGCCACACGCTTCGATCGCCTCGACGAGCGCGCTACCGGCCCGTCCTTCGTCGATTCCGGTGGCGAGCCGATGGGTGATCTTGCTCCAGGCTTCGTCTGGCACCTTGTCGCGGATGCCCTCGTCGCAGAGGATTTCGACCCGGCGCTCGAACAGCGAAAGGAAGATCAGTAACCCGGTTCGATCGCGGGTCCGGAATACCTTCTCGCTGACGAAAGCCGTGGCCGCGCGGTGGTGCACGCGGTCGCGCATCGCCTCGGCCCCGGCGAGCTCGCGCTCGACGGCGGGAACGGCGACGGCCACCAGCCAGCCGGCCGCGATGCCGACCAGCGTGAGGACAGCCGGCCAGACGAAAAAGGACGGTTCCCACGCTTCGATGGCGTAGAAGCCGTAGGCCGCGATGAGCGCTCCGGCCAGAGCGCCCAAGGTGGCGGCGCGCCAGCGGGCATCCTCGTAGTGGTCGGAGCGCTCGACGACGACGCACACCAGCTCGCCGGCGGTCCGCTTCTCAGCGTCCTCGGTGGCTTCGCGCACAGCCGCCAGCTCGGCGTCAGAGAAGTAGTCGCGAACCGGCAAGGCTAGGCCACGGCCCCGTGGTTGTCGGCAAGCCGAGGGCACCGGAACGCGATGCAGAGGCACTTGGATGTGCCGGGAGTAGTGGGGCGATGCACTAGAACTCGACCGTAGGCGGGGTCTCGGCTCCCGAGATCGCCTGGAAGTACGGCTTCTCCTCGAAATCGAGCACCTTGGCGATGATCAGGGTAGGGAACTGGCGTCGGGAGGTGTTGTAGTCCCGGGTGGCGTCGTTGAAGCGCTTGCGTTCGACCGTGATGCGGTTCTCGGTGCCCTCGAGTTGCGCCTGCAGGTCGCGGAAAGCGTCGGTGGCCTTGAGCTCGGGGTAGCGTTCGACCACGACCAGGAGCCGCGAGAGGGCTGAAGACAGCCCGTCCTGAATCTGCTGGAATTCAGCCAGCTGGGCGGCGTCGGGCGCCTTCTCGAAGGTCATCTGCGAGATCTTGGAACGCGCTTCGACGACCTGGGTGAGCGTCTCCTTTTCGAAGTCGGCAGCACCTTTGACTGTCGCCACGAGGTTGGGAATCAGGTCGGCGCGTCGTTGGTAGACGTTCTCGACCTGGCTCCAAGCGCCCTCGACGCCCTCCTGGAGCGCGACGAGGCGGTTATAACCACAGCCCTCCAGGGTGAGGAGCAAGACGACCGCCAAGAGGGCGCGCGCAGGCACTGA
>JAPUJD010000005.1 GCA_027296385.1 Acidobacteriota bacterium
CCCGAAGGGCGACAAGGGGTTGGGGTGCATCTCCGGCGTTGCTCGTCGTCGCCGATGCTATGGCATCGACTCCTCCTCGCGCCTTGAATCTGCACCCCAAGCCCTTGCCGCGCGACCCGCGAGGGTTCTTCAGCAAGCCCCTAGGGCGGGCCGAAGCCGCAGTGGAGTGAGAGCGAGTTAGCCCAGATAGCGGTCGAGGATGGTCGTCGCCGTGCAATTACCGAACACGTTGACCATGGTGAACAAGGGGTCGATGATCGGCGCCACGGCCAGGAGCGCTACGATGCCGACCTCGGGCGGGACGCCGATGGGCTCGAGGACCAGGCCGAGCATCCACAGGGCGCTGACGCCGGGCAGCCCCATCGCCGCGAGGCTGGCGAGGACCGAGCCCAGGACGAGGAGCAGGAAGTTGGCAACGGAGAGTCCGGCGCCGGCGTCGGCGTGTAGCTGCACGACGAAGATCGCCGACAGGCTGAAGAAGAGGGCGCTGCCGATCGGGTTCATGGTCATGCCGAGTGGCAGGAACAGGTTGACGTTCTCGCGCTTGAGCCCGAGACCCTCCTCGAGGGCCACCATGGCCGCCGGGATGGAGGCGAAGCTGCTCGAGGTGGCGAAGGCGACGAGCAGGGGCTCGCGCAGGCGGCGCAGGACCTCGAGCGGACTGACCCGGCGGAGGCGCCAGATGGTGAGGGTGAAGAGCGCCATGGTAGCCAGCGTCGTCGCTAGCGCGACGAGGATCACCTTGCGGAAGACGAAGACGAAGGCCAGCCCGCCGCCGGCCACCTGCCCGGCGACGATGCACAGCAGACCCAGAGGCAGCAGGAAGATGATCCACGAGATGATGCGCAGGAGTGAGTCGAAGAGCGCCTCGACGACCCCCAGGGCCAGGGTGCGAGTCTCGGCCGGCACGAAGCCCAGGGCCACGCCGAGCAGAACGGCGAAGAAGAGCACCGCCAGGTAGTTGTCGTTGAGGTAGGCCTCGATGAGATTGCTCGGGATCAGGTTCTCGAGGTAGGTCAGGATTCGGGGCTGGCTCGCGTCGCCGGCCTGCGGCCCGGTCTCGGAAGCGGGTGGTACGGGCTCGCTGGTCCGGCCCTCGAAGAGCTCGACGTAGCGGCCGTCGCCGGCCCCGGCGGGCTTCCCTCGCGTTCCTTGACTGGACGTCGACTCCATCTCGAGCAGCAACTTGCCCAAGGCCGGTGAGGTCTTCAGATCGCTGCCGATGTGGGTGCCCCAGCCGACGCTGGTGCCGATGGCGGCGGCGATCAGCATGCCGATCCAGAAGACCAGCACGATGACCACCAGGTTCTTGCCCAGCTTGTGGTTGGCCACCAGCCGGCCGAGGCTCGAGACCACCGCCGCGCCGATGATGGGAATGACGCACATCAGCAACAGCGAGAGGTAGAGCCTGCCGAACGGCGCGAGCAAGTTGCCGGCGTTCGGGCTATAGGTGCCGATGGCGCCTCCGATGCCGAGGGCTCCCACGATCGGCAGCAACCGGCGCAGGCTGTCCCAGCTGCCTTTGGCCGCGGCGCTGCTCATCGCCCGCCCTCCTGATCCGCGTTCTCGTCGGTCGCGACGTGGCTCTGAAACCACTTCTGGTAGAGACGCTCGGCCGTGCCGTCGGCGCGAATGGTCTCGAGGTAGAGGTTGATCCACGCCAGCAGATGAGTGTCCTCCCAGCCGACGGCGATCGCCAGCGGGTCGTGGCGGGTCTTGTCGATCGTCGTCCGCACCTGGATCAAGTGCTCCGGGTTGGCGCGGCGCCAGGTGTTGGCCCGGGCACTGTCCATCAGCGCGGCGTAGAGCTCGCCCCGGACGACGTCGTGGGCCATGGTCGCGAAGTCTTCGTAGGGGACGACCTGAGCCTGGGGCAGGGTGCGGCGGGCGTAACCCACGTAGGCGCTGCCGGCGAGGGCGCCGATGGTGTATTTGGGCGCGTTCAAGTCGCGGAAGGGGTCGGTGGCGCGCGGCGCGGCGATTCGATTGACCAGCAGTGCCTGATAGACCGTCAGGTAGGGCTGGGAGAAGCGCACCCGCTGGGCGCGCTCCAGCGTGCTGCTCAGTTTCGACACGGCGATGTCAGCCCTGCCACTGGCGATATGGCCGATTACCTCGTCGAACGAGGCGGCGCTGGCGTCCTCGGCGTAGCGCACGCCCATGCGCGCTGCGATATCGCGCGCGACGTCGACGTCGAACCCCACCCAGGCGTCTCCTTGGCGGAAGAAGAAGGGCGGGCGGTCACCTTCGTAGCGCGCCACAAGCAGGACCCCGCGCTGGCAGATCCCCTTGAGGTCCGGCGGCAGAACGCCGGCGCAGGAGAGATCCTTGCCGGATCCTGCTTCGGTCTGGGCGAAGAGGGGCGCCATCGAGAGAACCAGACAGACGGCGACCCACAGGGGCCACGCCCGCTCGCCGCGACACCATGGATACTCGGTTCTCATGATCCTCGACACTCTGGCTGATCCGGCGGTCTGGGCGGATCATATCGTGCTGACGCGGTGTGCTTCGACGCTTGCCGGAGTCGCGTGCTCGAGGTTGGCCTACGTCGACACCTCGCGGGTCGTAGCGATCACGTCTCGCGAGGGCGGTCGTCGGGCGCTGCTCCCGGGCCTTCCGTCTCCGGCGCGGTCGGTGAAGCGTTCTCTTGCTCCAGGAGCCGCTCGAAGGACTTCTTCTCGAGGGCGCGGCGATGCGCCTCGCGGGCGGTGATCGTGCCGGCTCTCACGAGCTCGAGCAGGGCGTCGTCCATCGACCTCATGCCCTGCGCTCGGCCCGACTGGATGATCGAGCGGATCATCGGGGTGTTGGCCTCGCGGATCACGTTGCCGAGCCCTGGCGTTCGCAGCAGGATCTCGCAGGCCGCAACGCGCGAAGTGCCGTCGACGGTGGGTATCAGGATCTGGGCCACGACTGCGACCAGTGAGTTCGACAGGCTGGAGCGAATCGAGGGTTGCTGATCGGCCGGGAAGACGTCGATCAATCGGTCGATAGTCTTGGCGGCGCTGTTGGTGTGCAAGGTCCCGAGCACGAGAACGCCCATCTCGGCGGCCGTCACGGCCAACGCGATCGTCTCGAGATCGCGCATCTCGCCGACCAGAATGACGTCGGTGTCTTGCCGCATGGCGGCCTTGAGGGCGGCACTGAAGCTCTCGGTGTCCGTCCCCAGCTGGCGCTGCGAGATGGCGCACCGCTTCTCGCGATGGATGAACTCCACCGGATCCTCGATCGTCAAAACGTGCCGCGAACTGCCGGCGTTGATGCGATCGACGATCGCCGCCAGGGTGGTGGATTTCCCGCAGCCGGTCGGACCGGTCACCAGCACCAAGCCGATCTCGAGGTCGGCCAGGTCGCCCACCGCCTTCGGCAAGCCGAGCTGGTCAAGAGTCAGGATCTCGTCGGGGATCCGCCGAAACACCGCTGCCGCGCCGTATTCCTGCTCGAAGTAGTTGACGCGAAAACGGCCGAGGCCTTCGAGGCTGTAGGCGAAGTCGAGATCTCCCGTTTCCTCGAAGCGCTGCCATTGCTCCTCCGAGACGATCTCTTGCATGATGCGGCGAATCTCCCGAGCGTCCAGCTTGGACCACCCCTCGACGGGCTGCAGCAGACCAGCGAGCCGCAAGCGGGGCTGCAGGCCGGCGGCGATGTGGAGATCGGAAGCCCCGAGGTCGACGACGCGGCGAAAGAGTTGATGTACGCGAGCCATGGTTTTCTCAAACCTCGGCGTCGTCACGCTTCAGACCGTGGCGCTCGGCCTCGTCTTGTAGCACGACGCCGTCCCGCACGAGCTGCTGGAGCGAGTCCTCCAGCAGCAGCATGCCGTCGGCCTTCGCGGTCTGCATCAGGCCCCTAAGCTGGAAGGTCTTGTTCTCGCGGATGAGGTGTCCCACGGCCCTCGTTACGATCAGAATCTCCAAGGCTGCCACACGCCCCGAGCCGTCCGCCTTGCGAACCAGGCGCTGCGAGATGACCGCGCGCAGAGACTCGGACAGCATGACGCGGGTTTGCTCCTGCTCTGCCGGCGGGAACGCGCCGATGATGCGATCGATGGTGCGAATGGCACTGGACGTGTGGAGTGTCCCGAGCACTAGGTGGCCGGTTTCCGCCGCTGTCAGTGCCAGCGAGA
>JAPUJD010000050.1 GCA_027296385.1 Acidobacteriota bacterium
GAAGGCCAGGGTCATCGGGCTCGCGCCAACACCACAGAAGAACGAGAACGGCGCCAGGTTGGTCTCTCCGGCCGCCGAGAGCGTCGAGACGACGGCGATAGGCCGCGGCACGATGGCGCCGATCAGCAGCTTGTAGCGATCACGCAGAGCGAGCTCGTCGGGTCGGATATCCATCTCGCGAGTCTAGCCCGGGCGTCTCCGGCCGGCTCTTCACTGCCGACGTCAGCCGCCTCAAGGCCACCTACACGTTCAACTCCAAGGCCTGGTTGCGCCTCATCGGTCAGTGGGTCGAGACCGAGCGCCGGCCCGACCTCTACACTTTCGAGGTCGACGACGACGACGGATCCTTCGCCGCCTCGGCCGTCTTCGCCTACAAGCTCAACTGGCAGACCGTGCTCTTCGTCGGCTACTCGGACTCGCAGGTGCGTGACGACCTCGACACCCTGCAGCCGGCCGACCGTCAGCTCTTCGCCAAGGTCTCGTACGCGTTCCAGCGCTGATCGCGATCAGTCTTCGCTCGCGTTGTCTCGCCGTAGAGGGCGAGGTCGAGCTCGGGCACATCCGCCGGTGCAGCCGCAACGGGGTGAGAAATGCAGGCCAGGGGCTTGCTCAGTGTACGCGGCGGCGACGCCAGGAACGGTAGACGCAGACGCCGACGGTGGTCAGCGTCAGGGGCACGACGAAGTGAGTCATGGCGAGACTGAGGCCGGCCATCGCCTCGTGCTCCTTCGCCCGCAGGATCAGGTGCGCAGTGTAGGCACCGTAGTAAAATAGAAAGACAAGCCCCTCCCAGCGCCCGATGCGGTAGCGGATGAAGAAGATCGGCAGGCAGGCCACCGCGACGATGATCATGATCGGCAAGTCGTAGGTGAGTGCGGCGGCGTGCACCTGGATAGCGCGTGGCGACAACGACGCGGCCAGTCCGACCACCATCAGGATATTGAATACATTGCTGCCGACGGCGTTGCCGACTGCGATGTCCTGTTCACCACGTAGGCCGGCCAAGATCGAGGTCGCGATCTCGGGCATCGAGGTGCCGACCGCCACCACCGTCAAGCCGATGACCAGCTCCGACAGACCGAAAGTCTGGGCCAGACTCACGGCGCCCTTGACCAACCAACCGGCGCCCAGCACTATGCCGACGAAGCCGAGCACGATGAAGACGATCGATGACGACGGTTTGCCGGCCGGCAGCCGACTCTGACCGCTGCGCGCCGCATCGCGTCGAGCGGCGGTCACCAGCCACACGTTGTAGACCACCAGCAGCAGCAGGAGCAACAACCCGTCGGCGCGACCGAGCGAACCATCGAAACAGAGCAGCCAGAGGAGCACCGAGAAGCCGATCATCACGGGCACGTCGACTCGCACCACCCGCGCCGAAACCGGCAGCGGTGAGATCACGCTCGCCAAACCCAGGATGAGCAGTACGTTGGCGATGTTGCTACCGATGATATTGCCGAGCCCAATGTCCGACTGTCCCGCCAGCACCGAGCGAACGCTGACGGCGGCCTCCGGCGCACTGGTGCCGAAGGCGACGACGGTCAAGCCGATGACCAGCGCCGGCACGCCGAAGGCCGCCGCCAGCCGCGACGAACCACGCACGAAGAGCTCGGCACCGACCAGCAACACCGCCAGTCCGCCGATGAAGACCAGCCAAGCCATCGGCGCATCCTACCCTCGATGCCGGTCGTGTACGGCAGTGGTGCCCATGCAAACGCTGGCCTGTATTTCTAAGGAACGAACCAGGCTATATCAGACTAGGGTGCTGGAATCCGGTCGACACCCATGAACGGGCGCAGTGGCTCCGGGATCGAGATCGAGCCGTCCTCCTGCTGGTGGTTCTCCAGGATCGCCACCAGGGTGCGGCCGACGGCCAGGGCCGAGCCATTGAGCGTATGGACCAGCCGCGGGTTGCCGCCGGCCGTCGGCTTGTAGCGTATGCCGGCGCGGCGAGCCTGGAAGGCCTCGCAGTTGCTGCATGAGGAGATCTCGCGATAGGCGTTCTGCCCTGGCAGCCAGACCTCGAGATCGTAGGTCTTGGCGGCGGAGAAGCCCATGTCTCCGGTCGACAGACAGACCGCCTGGTAAGGCAGCTCCAGCAGTTGCAGCACGCGCTCGGCGTGGCCGGTGAGCTCCTCGTGGGCGTCGTAGCTCGTCTCGGCAGTGGTGATCTGCACCAGCTCGACCTTGTTGAACTGGTGCTGCCGGATGAGGCCGCGCACGTCCTTGCCGTAGGAGCCGGCCTCGGCCCGGAAGCAGGGGGTGAAGGCCACGTACCGGTAAGGCAGATCGGCCTCGGCCAGGGTTTCGCCGCCGTGGAGATTGGTCACTGGCACCTCGGCGGTCGGAATCAGGTAGTAGCCGCTCGGCTCGAGCTTGAACAGGTCCTCTTCGAACTTGGGCAGCTGGCCGGTTCCGGTGAGTGTCTGAGCGTTGACGATGTAGGGTGGCAACACTTCGGTGTAGCCGTGCTCGCGCGTGTGGAGATCGAGCATGAAGTTAGCCAGCGCGCGCTCGAGCCGGGCGCCGAGACCGAAGTAGACAGCGAAACGGGCGCCAGTGATCTTGGCCGCCCGCTCGAAGTCCAGGATGCCGAGCCGCGGACCGAGGTCCCAGTGAGCCTGGGGCTCGAAGTCGAACCGGCGTGGCTCGCCTACCTGGCGCTCCACCCGGTTGGAGCCCTCGTCATCACCGATCGGTACGGACTCATGCGCCAGGTTGGGCAGGCCGAGCTCGACCTTCCTCAGGCCGGCATCGACTCCGCCCAGAGCTTCCTCGAGCTCACCGATCTGCTCTTTTTGCGCCCCGACTGCGGCGATCTGTTCGATCGCGTCCTCTCCTTGCGCCTTGAGTTGGCCGATCGCCTTGTTCGCCTCGTTGCGCCGTGCCTTCAGATCTTCGAGCTCGCCCAACAGCCCTCGGCGCTCGACATCGAGCTCACCCCAGCGTGCGAGGACCTCGGCCTCGACACCACGAACAGCCAGCCGTTCACGGACCCTCTCAGGCTGCTCTCGCAGGAGCTCGCGCGCCAACATGGGGCGCGAGTCTATAAGATCCGTCTCGTTGCGAGCTCCCTCTTAATGACCCGCCAAATCAGCCATCGTCTGGCCCAACTCGCCACGGTGGGGTCCCTCTTCGTCTTCGCTCGGCGTCTTGCGGCTCACCATCCGGACGGGGCCACGGCGGCCGAAGCCGAGTACCTGGCCCTCCTCGTCGCCACGGTGCTACTCGGCCTGGCGCTCAGCGCCCGGACCGCGCCGGCGATCGTCAGCGGAGGGGCCTTGATCGGCATCGCTCTGTGCCTGCCGGCAGCCCAGGGCACCCGCGCCACCCTCATCGTGGCCCTGCTGGCGTCGATGATCGCCTGGTGTACCTGGCGGGCCTTCGCCAGCTCCCGGAAAGTCGCATTCTCAGAGGTCGGCGGTATCGCGATCGCCTGGCAGGCCCTGATGCGCAGCGATCGGCTGCTCGATCTGCGCTTGGAGCCGGGCACCGCAGTCTGGCTCGTCGCCTTGCCGCTGGTCGCCGCCGGCGCCGCCGTCTGGCTCGCTCGGCAGCACAGTGCCGTCGCGGGCCTGGTGCTGCTGGCGGCCCTTTGCGTGCTGATCCCGGGCCTCGGTATCGTCCCGGTGGCCGTTCTCCTCGTCGCCGCCGCCCTGGGCGCCAGGCCCGAGGTCTCTCGGGCCGGTGATGCTGTCGCGCTCGGAGCCTGTGTCCTAGCGATCTGGCGCGAGCCCGAGGTCGCGCCAGCGTTGCTCGCCCTGGTGACAGCGCTCGCCCTCGTCCACCACACACGCTGGCGCTGGCTGGCACCTGCCGCGGCGCTGGCGTGGGCCGCAACACGCATACTGCAAAGCGGATCCGTCGAGCCGGGCGCCACCATGCTCGGCTGGATTGTGCTCGGCCTGCCGCTGGCGCTCCTCGGTGGCCCGGATCGACGCCCTCTGGCCCTGACCGGTCTCGCTCTCGCCGTGGCCGCGGCCGGCGGTGAGCCCGCGACTCTAGCACCGGCGGTGGCGCTGCTCGCCCTCGCCGTACCCACCGAGGGTGGCGCGCGGCGCCTGCAGGCAGCTTGGAGCCTCGTGCTGCTCACCGCGGTCGCCATGGCCGCGGCCTACCCGTGGCTGAGGCGCCCGCTGGTCGATCCGCCGAGCCGGATGCAGGCGGTGCCGGTCCTGGCCCTCGCTCTCCTGGCCCTCGCCGGCGCCGCGATCGCGGCCGGGGGGAGCCGGCGCCGGCTGCTGCAGCTTCCCACCTGGGCCGGTCCGCTGGTGTTGGTCGTTTTCTTGGCGCTCGCGGCCTGGCTGGCTCCGTGGCCGCCGAGCCAGGAGCCGATCGTGTTGAACGCCGACTCACCGCGCTGGCAGACCACGGTCGATCCGGAGCCTGTACACGAGCTCTCTGTCGACAGCTTCCTCACCCAGGGTGGGCGGCTCGCCCCGCGGCAGCCCGTCGCCCGGGTGCGGCTGGTGGCAGCGGAGGGCGAGGTGCGCGAGCTGACGCTGCGCCAAGGCGACCACACGGCCGACTGGGCCGCCCGCCGACTGGGGCGCGACGACACTCCGGAGCCCTGGCTGAGCTGGGTCGCACCCGACGGATCGCTGGCCCAACGCTACCGCGCCGTCTGGACCCTCGAGTCTCCGCTGCAGGCACGCCAGCTCGAGATCGTGCTTCTGGAAGACCTGCCCGCGGAAGTGGAGCTGGCGCTTCTGCGAGTGGTGGCTCGATGACCGAGCTGCTGAGCGGAATCGCCATCGCAGTGCTCGGCCTCAGCGGGGTCGAACATCTCGTGCGCCGCGGTGGCGGCCGACGCTGGCCGATCCACCAGCGCGGACCGGTGATGCTCGGCCTCGTCGGCCTCACGGCGGCCCTGCTCGGGACGCCGGCGCTGGGGCTGCGCTACGCCGAGACTCTCGGCCCCCAGAGCATCGCTGCCGGCCTCTTCCTGTTGCTGTTGGTCTACCTATGGCAGGCGCTGCCGCGAATGCGACCGTTGCTCGGACGCTGTCTGCCTCAGCGCCCGAACGGCGTCTTCTTCCTGCTCCCGCTCGTGGTCTACCTGGCCCTCACCCCGTGGGCGAGCTCTCAGCGGGCGCCGGACGGCGACGAGCCGTTCTACCTCCTGATCGCCCACAGCCTGGCCTACGACCTCGACGCCGAGCTGACCAACAACTACGCCGCCGAGGACTCACGCGCCTTCGTCGATCGCGCTCTCGAGGCGCAGCCCGGCGATCCGCGTGGACCTAGTGGCGAGATGTACTCACGCCACAACGTGCTGCTGCCAATCGTGCTCGCTCCGGCCTACCGGTTAGGCGGCAAGTACGGCGCGCTCGTCATCATGTGCCTCTTTGCCGCTGCCGTCGCCTGGATGACTCTACGGTTGGCGCGGCACCAGTTCGCTGATCGACCGGGGCCGGCGCTGATTGCGTACTTCATTCTCGCCTTCACCTCGCCTCTACTGCTCTACTCTCATCAGGTGTGGGTCGAGATTCCGGCGGCGCTGCTGCTGGCTCTGGCTCTCGACGCTGTCTGGACCTTGACCGACGCCCAGGCTCGGCGGCCGCGCGACTGGCTGCCCCTCGCCATCCCGCTGCTGCTGCTGCCGCTGCTCAAGATCCGCTTCCTCCTGGTCGTCGTCCCGCTGCTGCCGCTACTGGCCTGGCACCAGGGCCGGCGTGCCCGCCGCCTCGTGACCCTGGCCCTGGCCGGCTGCGTGGTGCTGGGGGCTGCCATCCTGGCCTTCAATCAGCTGCGTTACGGCAACCCGCTCAAGTACCACAACCTGAGCCACATCAGCTTCTACCTCAACGATCTCGGCCGTTATCCTCGGGGCCTGGCTGGTCTCTTCTTCGACATGTCGTTCGGCCTCTTCGCCACCGCCCCGATCTGGACTCTGCTGCTGGCGCCGGGCCGGGGCAAACTCAGGCCGGTGGCACAGCTGTGCTGGGTCATGGCTCCCTACATCCTGCTCCTGATCCCGCGCAGCGAGTGGTACGGCGCCTGGTCGCCGCCGTTTCGTTACGGCTGTGTCGCTCTACCTCTTTTCGCCCTCGTCCTGATCCCGCCCTTGGTCATTCGGCGGGGAGCCGGGGCACGGCTGCTGCTCGGAACTCTCGTTTCCAGCACCGCGATCCTCACGGCGCTGTGGGTCGCCCGCCCTGGTTGGACCTACAACATCGCTCATGGTCGTAGCCACCTGGTCGACATCCTATCCCTCTCCCAAGGCCACGATGTCGCGCGCTTC
Source organism: Acidobacteriota bacterium (assembly GCA_027296385.1). Taxonomy (GTDB): domain Bacteria; phylum Acidobacteriota; class Thermoanaerobaculia; order Multivoradales; family JAHEKO01; genus CALZKB01. The sequence continues at coordinate 6,245 of JAPUJD010000050.1, forward strand.
TTGCCCAGCGCGGTGCGCCCGAACCTAGCGCTCTGGCTCTGGCCGATCTTCGTGACGCTCGCCGTGACCCTCCTCTGGCGCTGGCCCAAGCGCCCGCTGCCCGGCGTCTTCTGGCTCGGAGCCGTCTTGCCCGTCGCCGCGCTGGCCGCGGTGGTCGCCGCCGCCGATCGCGTGCCGACACGAGTCATCGAGGTCGAGGATCCCTACATCTCGCACTCCGGCGGAGCCGTCTGGCCGCAGGACTGGGTCGTGGGGCGAACCCGATTCCGCGGCGGTTGGCGCCTCCGACGCTCCGACACGATGACGATTCCAGTGGTGCCCGGTGGCGCGTACTGCACCGTCGAGCTCGACTTCAAACGCTTCGGTGGCCCACGGCCCTACATCAGCGTCCGTCCGGGCAAGGACTCTCCCGTCTGGACCCAGATTGGCGCAACCAAGACCTGGACGACGCTGCGGCTGGAGCATCTCAGTTGGCCGCTCGGCGCTGACACGTTGGAGGTCTCTCTTCGACTGCCACGGCGAGCCGATCCTCGAACATCGATCCTCCTAGACCAGATCCGGCTCTCCTGGTCAGACGAGCGGCCCTCGGGTTGACCCGCCCCTCTCGTTACACGGTGTCGCGGGAAGGGCCGGCTAACAGATCGAGCGTCGTGTCGACGACGTTGCGCAAGGGGCCGACGTCCACCCGGCCGGTGCCGGCCAGAGCGAAAGCCGTGCCGTGATCGACCGAGGTCCGGATGATGGGCAGGCCCAACGTCCAGTTGGTAGCTGTACCGAAGGCCGCGGTCTTGACGGCGATCAACCCCTGGTCGTGGTAGAGGGCCAGCACCCAATCGAACTCACCGCGACGAGCGCGGGCGAACAGTGAGTCTGCACTCTCCGGGCCGTGGGCATCGATTCCGCGCTGGCGTGCCGCCTCGACGGCCGGTCGCAGAATCGCCTCGTCATTCCTCTCGGGCTACACCGCGCGCGTGGCCGGCACCGAGAAGGGCCTGGGCAACGAGCCCCAGGCGACCTTCTCGACCTGCTTCGGCGCGCCCTTCATGCCGCGCCATCCCTCGGTCTACGCCAAGCTGCTGGGCGATCGGATCGC
>JAPUJD010000051.1 GCA_027296385.1 Acidobacteriota bacterium
TACGGAAATGACGGGATGCTTGTCGAGCTCGGCCCTTAGTTGCCGCTGATGACCTGGGCGCCCACCGGGTAGTGGACGAAGAATCCGTCCGCCCAGACGATGTCCTGGTCGTAGTCGGTGGCGATGAAGGGGCCGAGCAAGTAGGTGTTGGTCGAGGTCGCGTCGTCACGGCCCGGGCTGCGGATACCGATCACTTGGGCGGCAAGGAGTTGCGTGCCAATGCGGTACTCGAAGTTGTTACCCCAGCCGTCGAATTCGGGAACGGTCTGGATGTAGAAGAAAGTGGAGCCCGGGAACAACGTGCTTTGAAGCGCCGCGGCACTGAGGGTCGTGCCGAAGGCAAAGTCGTAGCCCTGGCCCGCTGCTGCCGCGCCGACCTGATCGGTCAGCCAGGAGAACCAGGCAACGCCCACGTTGCGTATGTCGCCGACGGTTCTCTTCTGCTTGGCCTTCTGCAGGGCATCGAGCAGGTTCGGGATCAGGATGGCTGCGATGATGCCGATGATCGCGACTACGATCAGCAGCTCGATGAGGGTGAAACCCTTCTGGCCGCGACGGCGATTCAGGTAATTGATCATGTGCTTGTCTCCTCTTAATAGGCGTCTTGTAGGGCTACCAGCTCATCAGACTTGTAGGCAGGGACCGTGCCAGCGCGCAACTGATTGAAAACAAAGAGAGTTACATCTTCTGAGAAGCTGAGTTGTGGCAGGCAATGTCGGTCGCGGTGACAGAATGTGTCCAAACCGGCCTGGCTTTCTCGCCCGGTTTGCGCCTCGCGGGGTCAGGGCTCCTGGGCCAGGCGCCGCACGGCCTCGACATAGGTGTCGACACCGGCGACGTAGCCGGGGAGATTGATGCGCTCGTTCACCGTATCGGCCCGGAAGGACTCCGTAGTGAAGAACAGGAAGGGCGAGAAGCCGTAGGTAGGGATGCCGGCGGCGCGGAAGAAGCGGGCGTCGGTGGCAGTGCGGGGGAGGAAGTGGGGCCCGATCGGGGTACCTGGGTGCCGCTCGTCGAGGATCTCGACGAGGCGTTCGAAGGTCGGAGTCGTCCTCGAGCTCCCCCTCATGGCTCCCAGCGGTTGCCCGAAACTGATCGACACGTCATGCGCCAACCAGGCCGGCAGCTTTTCTTCCAGCACGGCTGCCATTTCGGCGCCGGGTAGCAGGTGCAGGGCCAGGCGCATCCGGAAGCCGCCGGCAGCGCTTTTCTCGACCGGGAAGGCCACCAGCTCGTTGAGGAACAAAGAGCGCAGATATCTGGGAGAGGCGCGAAAGTGCAGCGGGTCGACCCGCTGGGCGAGCACGGCATCGAGCGTCGAGCGCAGGAAGTCGTCCTGGCGGGTCGGCGAGTAGAAATGCAGGAAGTCGGCCACCTCGGGGGTGACGATCGGCACCGAGAATTCGCGGCGCCGACGGGCTAGCTGGTCGTGCAGCCACTCGAGAGGCTCTCGGCTCATGGCACAAGCTTCGCCCTCGACGAAGCGCTTCTGGGCCGTTTCGATTCCCCAGTACTTGACCTCGGAGACCCGTAGCGGTTCGACCACGCCGCCCTCGGTCAGCACCACTCGGAAGCGCTGGGCTAGCTCCGGGTGTTCGCGCAGGATCCAGCGTACGCCCAGGCGGCTGCCCCTCTCCTCGTCCGCGGTGGCGAGGAAGATGACCGAGCGCAGGGGCTTGCTGGGCGACGCCGCGAGGGCCCGAATCGCCTCCAGCTGGGCGATCGCCAGACTTTTCATGTCGAAGGCCCCGCGGCCGTAGAGGAATGGGGGATCGATCAAACCTTCGAAGGGCGGAAAATCCCACTTGTCGGGTTGGGCGACCCTGAAGACATCTATGTGATTGTGCAATACGAGCGCTTCAGGCTGCTCTCCCTCGAGGATCGCCCAGAGGTTGGCCCGACCGTCGCCCAGCTCTTCGAGAACGGGGTCGAGGCCGGCTGCACGCAGCTGCTCGGCCAGGAACCGCGCCCCCTCGATCTCGCGCTCGCTGGTGTCGATGGCGATGTAGCGCTGCAGGAGTCGGACCTCGGCGACCGATTCCCAGTACTCGCGCGAGCGGCTCGCTTCCTCGAGCGAGCCGAGCTGGCTGTACGAGCGGGTGAGGGCGAAGACGAGCAAACCGCTCAGCAGCGCACTCGAGTAGAGAGACCGGCGGGCCGTGCGGCGGTGCGCGCTCTCGAATGGCGTGTACTTGGGCATGGCAGGATGGGATGCGGCGCGCGGTCGAGTATTCTACGTGCTGGCCCTGCTCCGCGCTAATGAACAATGCAGGCCAGGACCGCGCAGATGCCAAGGCAAAGTGGGACACACGACACCCAGGCTCGGAGGCGGGCGGCGGGAGAGGGCTCGATACTGGCATTGATCGCTGGGATCGGTGCCCTGGTCTACGCCTCGACCGCCTACGGCCTGGTCGGCCACGCGGGGCTACCGCTCGATGACAGCTGGATCCACCTGCAGTTCGCGCGGAGTCTCGCCGCGGGGGATGGGCTGGCCTTCGAGGCTGGAGCCCTGGTCTCGGGCTCGACCGCCCCTTTGTGGACGGCGCTGCTCGCGCTGCTCGTGGCGTTGCCGGGCTCGGCTGTGGTGTGGAGCCAGCTTCTTGGAGCTGTCTTCTCGGCGCTGGGCGTGGCGGCCTTCTATGGTCTGGCCCGCGAGCTGCGGTTGAGTCGGGCTCTGGGGCTTTTCGCCGCCTCTTCGATGATTGCCACCGGACCGCTGACTTGGGCGGCGGTCTCAGGACTCGAGATTCCGCTCTTCGTGCTCTTGACCCTCCTCGGTGTGCGGCTCCATCTGCGCGACCGCGGGCGAGATCGAGGTCTGTCCTACTCTCTGCCCGTGCTGGCGCTGTCGGCTCTGGCCCGGCCCGAGGGCCTGCTACTGCTCGGCCTGGCGCTCGCCGATCGCGCTCTTGCCGTCCGCGGGCGGTGGCGCCCCTGGCTTGCCGGGGTGGCGCCGGGCCTGACGCTGGCGGCGCTCCTTCTCGTGCCGGTCGCGTCGTTCAACCTGGCCGTCTCGGGGTCCCTGCTGCCCACCACCTTCGCGGCCAAGAGCGGCGGCGTGAGCAGCCTGTGGCCCAGCCTGCGCTACCTGCATACGGTGCTGGGTATCCTCTTTCGCTCGCAGCCCTACCTGACCGTGCTCGCCGGTGCCGGCATCGTGGCGCTCGGGAGGCGGCTCGGCACCGACGACGATCGAGGGCTGCTGCCGGCTTTGTGGTGCGTCGGCCTTCCGCTGGCCTACTCCTGTCTCGGGTCGTCCGGCAGCGCCCTGGTCGGCAACTTCGGCCGCTATCACTATCCGTTGTTCCCCTTCGTCATCCTGCTCGGCTGTCTCGGTGTAGGCGAGCTGGCGCGCCGCCGTCCGGCGGCCGGCACGCGTGCGCGTCGGCTCGGCTTGATCGTGGCCGGAGGGCTGGTTCTGCTCCCGACCGTGATCCACTGGGGCATCACCGCAGGCCAGTTCGCGCTCAGCGTTCGCAACGTCGAGGACGGCAACGTGGCGGCGGCGCGCTGGTTGGGCTCTCGGCTGGCGGCGGGCGCCACTCTGGCGGTCAACGACATCGGCGCCATCAAGTACCTGTTGCCGGAGCATGAGATCTACGACCTGGCCGGCATCGTGACGCCGGAGGTCCACGCCTTTACCCGGGCGGCCGTGGCCCAGCGCCGACCCTGGGAAGAGGGGATCAGGCGCTATCTGGAGAGTGTGCGGCCGGACTATCTCGTCGTTTTTCCCGCTTGGTTCCCGACGCTGCTCTCGGCTGGGGTATCGTTTCAGCCGCAGCGGGAGTTCGCCATCCCGGGAAACATTGCACTAGGCGGCGACAGGCTCGTGATCTACACCACGCCATGGACACGGCAGACACAACTAGCGACAGCACCATGACTCCCCCGGTCACTGCGGTGCCGATGTTCGATCTCGGTCGTGCCGCGAGGCGGATCGACGAAGAGTTGCGTCGGCGTTGGGACCGATTGCTCGAACAGACGGCCTTCGTCGGCGGCGACGAGGTGAGCGAGTTCGAGCGCGCCTTCGCTGACTCACAGACGGTCGAGAGCTGTGTGGCGGTGGCCAACGGTACGGACGCGCTGACCCTGGCCTTGAGAGCGCTGGGCGTCGGACCCGGCGATGAGGTGATCGTGCCGGCGTTCAGCTTCATCGCTACCGCCGAGGCGGTGTCTCTCGTGGGCGCGACGCCGGTCTTTGCCGACGTCGACTTCGAGAGTCTCAACCTGGATCTCAAGGACGCGGCCTCGAAGCTCAGCAGCCGGAGCGTAGGCATCATCGGAGTTCATCTCTACGGCAGTCCTTTCGACATCGACGAAGCTCTCTCGTTGTGCCGGGAGCGCGGCTTGTGGCTGGTCGAGGACGCCGCGCAGGCCCACGGTGCGCAGTGGCGCGGGCGTGCGGTGGGAGGGTTCGGCCGGATGGCGACGTGGAGCTTCTATCCGTCGAAGAATCTGGGCTGCTTCGGCGACGGGGGAGCGGTGACGACCAACGAACCCGAGCTCGCAGAGCGGGTACGCCGGCTGGCCAATCACGGCGTTACAGGGCGCTACCATCACGCGGTTGTGGGTACCAACAGCCGGCTCGACGCGTTGCAGGCCGCAGTGCTCAATTGCCGGTTGCCGCGGCTGGCGGCGGACAACGCTCGCCGCGGGCGGATCGCCGAGCGCTACCGTCGGTACCTGGCCGAGGTGCCTGAGGTCGTGGCGCTGCCCGAAGGGCAGAACAGCGTATCGGCCTGGCACCAGTTCACCGTCCTGAGTCCACGGCGGGACGCGTTGCAGGCTTTCCTGGCGCAGCGCGGGATCGGTTCGGCGACCCACTATCCGGAGCCGCTCCATCGCCAGCCGGCGTTCGCGGATCTGGGCGAGCCGCCGCTGTTGCCGGTGGCCGAGAGAGCAGCCGCTGAAGTGCTCTGCCTGCCGATGTTCGCCGAGCTGACGGATCCCGAGGTCGAGCGCGTCGGCCAGGCGCTTCTCGCCTTTGCTGGCTAGTCAGCGGCGCCCTCTGCCCACTCGGCGACCAGCGCGGTCATGCGCTCGACCCCCTTTTCGAATCGGACGAGCGGTATGCGCTCGTCACGGACGTGCACGGTGCGCATGAATACCGAGTCGATGATGAAGGGTGAGAAGCCGTAGGCGGCGATTTCGCGTTGCCGGAAGTAGCGGGAGTCCGTAATTCCGGCCGCCATCTGCGGCACGATTGGCGCCGTGGGGGTCAACTGGCGCTCGAGGATCTCGATCCAGGTGTTGTCCCATGGGCTGGCCTCGACCTCGGGGGCCGAGAGCAAGACCTCGGCCTCTACGCCGGGCCCGAGCAAGGCGCGGATTCGCTCGAGCCACTCGGAGTCTCGGCTGTCTGGCAGTAGCCGCACGTCGATGCGCGCGCGCGCGCCACCGTCGGAGAGGACCTCGAGCTCGTTGACCTGAACGGAGTCGAGAAAGAAGATCTCCATTCCCGGCAGCAGACCGACCGAAGGGCCGGTGGCGGTGATGACCCGGGGCAGGTCGAGAAAAATCGAGCGCCAGTGCTCGTTATAGTGCGGTGCCAGCCGCGCGAACGTGAGCTCGGCCTGAGGTGAGACGCGCCAGGCCGGAGGCAGATCGACGAGCCGCCGCAGACCGGTGACGAGAGCCTGCGGCGTCGACGCCCGGGCTTCGAGCCAGAGCGGGCGTTTCTGCGCGATCTCTATTCCCCACCAATGGAGCCTGCCGTCGTAGCCGCGGTTGGTGCCGCCCTCGGTGACGACGGTGGTGACGTCGGAAAAGAGATCCGGGCGCTGCTTCAGCCAGCGCTCGACGCCGAGTCGGCCGCCCATCTCCTCCTCGGCGGAGGCGAAGAACGCCACTCCGCGACGACGCTCGACGCCGGAGCGCTGAAGCGCCACCAGGGCGGCGAGATGGGCGATGCCGAGGCTCTTGCTGTCGATGGCACCGCGGCCCCACAGCACACCGTCATGTACCTCCCCGGCGAACGGCGGCACCCGCCACAGATCGTCGGCCTCGACGACATCGAGGTGATGCAAGAGCAGGAGGGTCTCCGAGTCTGGCGCCGGCCGTGCCGGGGGAAGTCTCGCCAGCAGCGATGGCCGACCGTCGCCCTGGTCGAGCATCTCGTAGTCGATCCCGGCCCGGTCGAGAATTCGCGCCAGGTAGGCGGCCGCGGGCTCGACGTTGCCGGGTGGGTTGGAGGTGTCGAACTGCAGGTAGGCGCGCAGCCAGCCGCTTTCCTCCGACAGGCCGGCTGTCAGGGCTTCCCGCGGCGGCTCGGCACAGGTTGACAGCAACGTCGGCCCGAGCACCAGGCAGGCGAGCCCTATGCGACGTAGACGATCCACAGCACTGCGCTCGCCCACAACGCCATGTTGACCAAAAACGGCAGATCTCTCAGCAGCGCCTCGGTCGGATTGCGACGGGTCTTGCGTTGGTAGATGAGGAAGAGATAGCGGAAAACCCCGAAGAGCACGAAGGGGAGGGTGTAGGCGAGCCCCCGTCCGCCGAAACGCTCGATGGTCTCCGGAGCCACTGCGTAGAGGGCGTAGGAGATCACGCTCGAGGCAGTGACCACGTTGACCATCTGGTCGAGGAAAGCGGCGCTGTACTGGCCTAGAACCCGGCGCTGATCGGCGGCTTCGTCCGCCAGCAGGATCAGTTCGTGCCGTCGCTTCGAGAGCGCCAGCAGCAGCGAGACGAATACCGTGCACATCAGGAGCCAGGCCGACACCTCGACCCCGATCGCCTCACCGCCACCCAGGACGCGCAGGACGAAACCGAGGCTGATCATGAGAACATCCAGGATGACGACGCGCTTGAGGCCACTCGAGTAGAGCAGGTTGAGGAACAGGTAAAGGGCGACGACGAGGGCGGTCGAGCGGTTCAGCTGGTTGGCTATGAGTAGACTACCGGTCGCGAGAGCCGCAGCGGTGATGGCGCCGAGGCTGATCGGCACTGTGCCGGCGGCGAAAGGACGGTTGCGTTTGAGCGGGTGCCTGCGGTCCTCGTCGCGATCGCGGATATCGTTGACCAGATAGACGGCACTTGATGCGAGACAGAAAGCGACGAAAGCCCAGGCCGCGCGTTGCACCGAGGTGGCCTCGACGAGGGCCTGGGCGAAGACCAGCGGAGCCAGGACGAAGATGTTCTTGGTCCACTGGACCGGCCGCATCGCGCTGAGAAGACCGAGCACCATGACTCCCATTCTACGTCGTCCCGACACTCCTCCTGCCGCCGCCGCGGGCCGTGCCGAACTGCGTCGCTTTTTGCTCGTCTGGGTGGCCCCGGTGATGTTGCTGTTGCTGGCGATCGCGGCGCCCCTGATCACTGGCGCCAAGACGCTCTACCTGCGCGACGTCATGAACACGCACTACGAGATGAAGTGGACCCAGGCGCAGGCCATGCGGGAGGGCCGGCTGCCTCTGATCGACCTCTACCGCGGCGGCGGCCAGGCCCACCTAGGCAATCCCAACACCGTGCCGCTCTACCCGGATAACGTGCTCTTCCTCTTCGCCGAGACGCTGTGGGCGATGAACGCCCACTTCTGGCTCCACTGGCTGATCGCGCCCTTCGCCGGCTTCTGGCTCGGACGGGTCCTCGGGATGCGCCGCGAGGCGGCGTGGGCGGTGGGCGTGATCTATGTGACCAGCGGTTTCTACATGGCGACGCTGAATCTCTACAACCTGGCGGCGCCGGTCGCCCTAGCGCCGGCGCTTCTGGCGGCGGGGCTGGAGTTGGCCGAGCCGACGCACCGCAAGCGTGCTTTCGTCCTCGGCGCCTTGCTCTGGACGCTGATGATCCTCGGTGGCGATCCGATGACGGCAGCTTTCACCCTGCTGGCGACGCTGGTGATCGTTGTCGTGCGTCACGGCCGGCGCTACCCGTGGCTCGGGGCCGCGGGAGCCGTTGCGCTCGGTACCGGACTGGCGGCGCCGCAGTGGGTCGAGCTGCTGCGCATCCTGAGCTTCAGCTACCGCGGCTTCTGGGGCTTTGCCCGCGACATGAGCGAGCTCGGCGGCTGGCGGCCGATGGACGCCTTCGATCTTTTCATCCCTTTCTTCTTCGGCCGCCCGGACGTTACGTACTGGGGCGAAGCTTGGCACGCCGGCCAGGTCCCACTCTTTCTGACCTACTACCCTGGGGTTCTCATGCTTGCCCTGATGGCGTCGGCGCGAAGCGACTCCCGCCGCACCCTGGCCTGGGCCTGGGCCCTGGTCGGAGTCAGCTTCTTTTTCTCTCTGGGCGAGATCAACCCGGTGGTCGTGGCGCTATCCAAAGTCCCCGGTGCCTCGCTGCTGCGCATCCCGTCGAAGCTCTGGAGCCTGGTGACGCTCGGCTCGGCGGTGTTGTGCGGCCTGGCATTCGCTCGTCTGTTCGACCACGAGGGCCGCCGGCGCTTGAGCCGCCCGTTGGTCGTTCTGGGCCTCGTCTACCTGGCGGCATGGACAGTCATGACCGGCTGGCCGCAGGCGATCGACGCCTGGGCGCGCACCCTGATTGCCCCGCCCGCCGACGATCTCTTCGTCACGCACGAACGGCTGCGCTGGGCGGGCTTGTGTCTGTTCAATCTCCTGCTGGTCGGTCTCTATCTGCTTTGCGTCAAGGCCGGGGCCCGACGGGCGCGGTTGAGCGCAGTCGCTCTGTTGCTGGCGCACGCGGCGACGCAGTTGTTTTTCCTGCGCGCCGCCTTCGAGACCGACTACCGGGCGCCGTATCTGGAGCGCCCGGCCCTCTTTTCCACCGTGCCGCCGGGCTCGCGAGTCGCGCATGGGTCCAACATGAACCTCTTCGGCAAGGAGATAGGGAACAACCGGAGCTACCCCGACAGCCGGCTCTTCTGGCGCGAGCGTCAGCTGCAGCAGGATCTGTTTCCGGCCTTCGGCGTCCAGGGCGGGCTGCGCTATGAGTTCAACCTTACGCCGGAAGGCCTGGACTCCTTCCTCAGCCGGGCCGTGGTTCAGATCATGTGGGATTCCGAGGACGACCAGAGATTGCGACTCCTCGAGGCCGCCGGCGTCGAGTATCTATTGCTCCACCGGGAGCTCGAGGGAAGCGCGCTGGACGCCGTCGAGCTCGTCCTGCGCCGGCCCTCGGCCGGAGGAGAGCTCCATCTCTACCGGCTCCTCGACCCGGCGCCGCCGCTGCGAGTCGTCGGGCGGTTGCGCGGCTCGAACAACGTCAACGAGGCCATGACGCTGATTCTCAGTCCCGAGTTCGATCATCACAACGCGGTCGTGCTTGCCGGTGAGCACGAACCCGCCGCCGGGGTGAGCGGCGTGGTTCGCCTCCTGCGCGAAACCGACGAGTCGATCGACGCCGCCGTGTCGGCACCCAATCCGGCGGTGCTCGTCGTGCAGCGGACCCATCTGCCAATCTATCGGGCCACCATCGACGGCGAGCCGACGACGCTCTATGCCGCCGACCTGCACCGCATGGGGGTCAAGATCCCCGCCGGCGAGCACAGGGTGAAGATCTGGGTCGACCGGCGCCCCCTCTTCTGGGCCGGCGCCCTGGCCGCCATTTCGGCCCTTGTCCTCACTGGGCTCGCCTGGCGCGGGTTGCCGCCGGTGCTCAGTCTCGGTGATTCCGAGGCCGCCGCGTGATTCGCCACGAGGAACGGCTGCTGTTGTTGTTGGTCACGTTGGTGGTCCTGTTCTTCCTGGCGCTCGATCTGCACTATGCCGGCAGCCTGGTACTACCGCTCGACGATTCCTACATCTACGCTCAGTACGCCCGCTCCATCGCTGCCGGCCACGCCTTTCGTTTTACTCCGCAGGCCGACGCCACGGTCGGAGTGACCGGCCTGCTCTACCCGCTGCTCCTGGCGGCGATCTACAAGCTAGGGCTCTCGGGCGACGCTCTGCCGGCAGCGATGTTCATCTTGAACGCGCTGCTGCTTGCGGTTTCCACCCTGCTGGTCTACCGCATCACGAGCTACGGCGGGCGGCGCGAGATCGCTCTGCTGGCCGCGGTGCTCTTTGCGCTCTCGGGGCCGCTGGCCTGGGGCTTCCTCTCCGGCATGGAGCTCGGCCTCTTCTGCACTCTGTGGCTGGCGGTGACCTGGGCGCTGCTGCTCGACTCACCGTTGCTGCTGGCGGTGTGGGCGTCAGCCCTGGCGTGGGTGCGACCCGAGGGTTGGCTCTGGTGCTGGGTTCTGGCGGTGGGCGCGCCGTGGTTCGCCGGGCGCTCCTCGCGAGTGGCGGCGAGCTGGGCTGGGCGCTGGTTGCCGGTCGCGGCTGGGGCGCTCCCCGTCGTCTTCAATCTGCTCCTGGCGGGGTCCCTGTCTCCCGCCAGCGCGCGATTGAAGAGCCCTTTCTACTTGCCGGAGCTCCACCTGCCGACGATCCTTCAACACGCGGTGGGCTTTCTGGCGACGGTCGGCAAACGCTTGTTGACGGGAGTTGGCGGGCCCGATGTTTCCGGACCGCTCAACCGACCCGACGCCTGGATGCACGCGGCGCCGCTGACGTTGCTCTTCATCGTGGTGGCCGTAGGACTGGCGGGCCGCCGGCGAGCGGAAGCGGCCGACCGCGACGGTTCTTTCGTCTTCGTCGGTGGTGCCGTGCTGTGGGCCACGTGGCTGGGCGTCGATCTGCTCTGGGTCGCTTTCACGACCGGCGCCTCGACCCACCACTTCCGCCACTTGCTGCCGGCCTGGCCCGCCGTCGTGTTGCTGACGGCCGACGGTGCGGCTGCCATGAGCACGGCCCTGGCGTCGACAGCGGAGCGCGCGCGCGGGCTCAGGCGGGCCTTCGGCGGCTATCTGGTGATCTTCGCCGTCCTCAGTGTGCTCTCCTTCGGGCTGCTCTTCGGCCAGGAGGCCCACGGCTTCTCCCGTCACTACCTGCGCACGGCTCGTTGGATCAACCGCAATCTGCCGGCCGACGCGCGGATCGCTTCGCTCGATGCCGGCTTTCTCGGCTATTACAGCGGTCGCGAGTTCTTCGACCTCTTTGGCCTGACGACGCCCAGCATGCTGGACGTCACCGTGTTCTACGCCGACGACGAGGGGACTAAGTGCGAGCTGATGGAGAGCATGGCGCCGGAGCTCAGGCCGACCCACTTCGTCCTACACGAGGAGCGCTTCGACCATGCCGATTGGAATCCGTATCTAGCCTTGGCCAAGCGGGCGGCCGGTGGACAAGTGCAGATCGCGCACGAAAGCCAGGTTCTGCTCGACGTCCCGCTGGTGGGAAGAAACCTCCAGGTCTGGGAGGCCGATTGGACTATCGCGGGCTCGGGGGACCGGCCGGGAGATCCGCTGGCGGCGGGCCGGGTGATCGACCGCGTGGACATCGGCGATCCTGTGTCTGAAAGTGCCCACAGGGTCGAGATCGTAGCGAGCGAGCCGGGCTTTTTTGGCCGCAATCGCTACCATCGCTTTCCCGGGCCGGACGGGCGTGACATTGCCGATGGCGGTCGCGCGGTGGCGGGCCGTCTCACACTGCGCCTGGGGCCGCTGACCCCGGGTCGCGACGTCGAGCTGCGCCTGCGTACCCTGCCGACGGACTACGACACGCCGCTGGCGGTCTCGGTCGACTCTCAAGCGCTGGGCGCATGGCGATTGCCGCCGGCAGCGCCGGGCTGGCGAGAGACGGCAATCCTGATCCCAGGTAGCGCGATCCGCCGACCGCTGGTCACCTTCGACTTGGAAGGCGTGGCGATGGTGTATCACGTCTGGGCGCTGCGTACCGCGCCTTCTGCAGGTCCCGAAGAGTCCGGGGACGGCGCATTGCCGGCCGATAGTCTCGGCCGTGGCAAGGCGGCCGACGAGAGCCCATGACAGTCCAGCGCCAGGCGTTCGAGAAGGTCCTGATCGCCAATCGCGGCGAGATCGCCGTGCGCATCCTCCGAGCGCTGCGCGAGCTCGACAAGCGGGGAGCGGTGGTCTACTCCGATGCCGATCGTACGGCCCTGCCCGTGCTGCTGGCCGACGAGGCCTACCGGATCGGACCCGGCCCGTCGATCGAGAGCTATCTGCGGGCCGAAGCCATCGTCGAGTTGGCAACTAGAATCGGTGCCGACGCGATCCACCCAGGCTACGGCTTCCTGGCCGAGAACGCCGGATTCGCCGAGCTCTGTGCCGACGCAGGGATCAAGTTCATCGGGCCGCCGCCGGCCGCCATGGCGGCTATGGGCTCGAAGATCGAGAGTCGGCGGCTGATGCTCGCGGCCGGCGTACCGGTGGTTCCAGGCGGAGACGAGGCCCTCGAATCGCTAGAGGCGGCGGCGACGTTTGCCCAGGAGCTCGGCTACCCGGTGATGCTCAAGGCCTCAGCCGGCGGTGGCGGCAAGGGCATGCGGAAGGTTCGCCAGCCCGGCGAGCTGCCAGCGGCCTACCGCGCCGTGCGATCGGAGGCGGCGGCCAGCTTCGCCGACGACACCGTCTACTTGGAGAAGCTGGTCGAGCGACCGCGACACGTCGAGATCCAGATCCTCGCCGACGAGCACGGCAAGGTCGTCTCGCTCGGTGAGCGTGAATGCTCGCTCCAACGTCGGCACCAAAAGGTCGTCGAGGAGGCTCCGTCGCCGGCCGTCGACCGCGATCTGCGGCGGCGCATGGGCGAGGCGGCGGTCAGGGTCGCCGGCGCCGTTGGCTATACTAACGCCGGTACCGTCGAGTTCTTGCTCGATTCGAAGGGCAACTTTTTCTTCCTCGAGATGAACACCCGCCTCCAGGTGGAGCATCCGGTAACCGAGTTGGTGACCGGAGTCGATCTGGTTCGAGCCCAGATTGCGATCGCCGAAGGCGAGCCCCTGGGTTCGGAGCTGGAGAACATCGAACCCCGGGGGCACGCGATCGAGGTCCGTCTCTACGCTGAGGATCCGTACCGCGACTTCGCCCCTTCTCCCGGCCGGATCGAACGCCTGCGTCTGCCCGAGGGTCCCGGTGTGCGCAATGACTGCGGAGTCTACGAGGGCGACGAGGTGACAATACTCTACGATCCGCTGCTGGCCAAGTTGATCGTCTGGGGGGCCAATCGCGCGCAGGCGATGGATCGCTTGGGTCGAGCTCTGTCCGAGCTGAGGATCGACGGGATTCGCACGACGGCACCGCTTTTCCAGAGGCTTCTAGCCGACGAGGATTTCCGGCACGGCAGGTTGGACAATGGCATGCTCGATCGCAAGATGGCCGCGGGTGAGCTGGCCCCGTCGCTGACGGCTCAGCGGCGCGAGCTCTCGGCGATCGGCGCGGTTCTCGAGCATCTCGATCAGCACGGTCGCCAGACAGCGGTGTCGCGGTCTCACGGCCAGCGAGATCGTTGGCGTGAGGCCGGGCGCCGCGAAGCTCTTCGGGGGAGACGATGGAACTGATCGTCAAGCACGTCGACGGTGACGTGAGAGTGAAGATCGAGCGTCGCGGGGACGAGTATCGGCTGCAGATAGGGGACCAGAGCTTCGTCATCCTCTCTGCCGAGACGACGAGCGGGGTGCGCAGCCTGTTGATCGATGGCGGGCAGTACGAAGTGGCGGTGCGCAGCGTCGGGAAGGATCGCTACGAGGTCACCACCTCGGCCGGAGTCGACACGGTGCAGGTGCAGGATGTGCTCACCCATCTGGCCGAAGAGACACACGAGCTGGGCGGCAGTGGAACCCAGGTGGTGGAGGCCTACATGCCTGGGCGGGTGGTCTCGGTTCTGGTCGAAGAGGGGAGCGAGGTGGCTCTCGGTCAGGGCGTGGTGGTGCTCGAGGCGATGAAGATGGAGAACGAGATCCAGGCCGAGCGCGCCGGTGTCGTCACCAGGGTCCACGTCGAGCCCGGACAAGCCGTCGAAGCCGGCGACCCGTTGTTCGACCTCGTCTGAGCGGCCCGCGGACTTTTGCTACCGCCTTGCGGCGGCTGCGCTCGATGGCCCTTTCGAGTCCAGACCGCGCCGTTGGCTCTCCAACGGGCTGCTTGCAGGTCAGTCGGCCGAGCCTGCCGCTGGCAGCCACTGCCCGAGCGCGCCCACGGCGTCGGCTACCGCGAGGTCCTTCATGCAGCGGTGATGCCCTAGCGGGCAGCGCCGGCGGAAGCAGGGCGAGCACCAGCGAGAGCTGTAGAGTACACGATGGCTCTCGCCCCTCGGGGCAGTGCGCGCCGGGTCGGTCGGTCCAAAGAGGGCGGCGCAACGAACTCCCAGGGCGGCGGCGAGGTGCATCGGTCCCGAGTCGTTGGTCAAGAGGGCGCGATGGTGAACGAGGACTGCGGCAAGGTCGGCGAGATCGAGATCCGGGCCGATGACCGGATGGATCTTGCCGGTCTCCTCGTGCAGGCGGACGGCGAGCCAGGTTTCTTTCGGCCCGGCCAGGATGGTCAGTTGTACTTCGCGGTGACGGCGGCGCAGCTGCCGCGCCACATCCTCGAAACGCTCGCGGGGCCATTGTTTGGTGGCGCCGAACTCGGCGCCGGGGAAGAGCCCGACGACCGGCCCGGCCCCGGGGTTGATTCCCGCCCGGGCGAGTAGCTCCAGGCCGCGCTGACGTAGCGCATCACCCAAGGGGAGGCGGGGAACCCAGTCGACGGGTGGTGCCACCTGCATTGCTGCCAGCAACTCGGCGTAGTCCTCGACCTGGTGATGGTTGGCGGGCGATCGGGGTACGGCCGGGTTGAGCAACAGCCGGCGGAAGCCTCCCTTGTATCCCCAGCGCCGCGGGATGCCGGCCTTGCGTGCGAGCCAGGCCGAGCGGAAGGAGTTGGGGAGCAGGACCGCCTCGTCGTAGTCGCCTTGGCGCATCGCCTCGAGGATGGTGTGATCATCGTCGCCCTCGAACGTTGCGCTGACGCTCTCGGAGAGCTCGAGCAGCGGCAGGATGTACCGCGGAGCCACGACGTCGACCCGCCGTCCGCTCGCCGCCAAGGCGTCGAGCACCGGCAGGGCCATGATGGTGTCGCCTACCCAGTTGGGTGCATGGACGACGGCTCGACGCTGGCTCACGTCAGTCTCCAGCGATCGTGCATCCAGAGCCAGAGCTCGGGCTGCAGGCGGATCTCGGCCTCGACGGCGGCCAGGTAGCTCGCGGTCAGCTCGCGGACCGGGTCGTCGCCGGAGGCCGCGGCGGCGATCGCCGGCCGGGCCACGATCCGGTAGCGTCCGCCCGGGGCCGGGTAGGCGTAGATGGGGACCACCGGAGTCTCGTGCTTCAACGCGATTCTGGCGACCAGGTTGCTCGTACGCGCCGGGTGGCCGAAGAACGGCACTTCGACAGAGTCGCGTGGCTGGACTCTCTGGTCGAGAAGCACCAGTATGCGACCGCCAGCGAGCAGGCCGTGCACCAGGCGGCGGGCGGCCCCGTGTTTGTGCACGAGCTCGAGGCCGAACCGCGTCCGCACCGCACCCAACATGGTGTCGAGGCGAGGGTTGTCGAGCGGTCGCACCAGCGCGAAGACCGGGGGTACGTAGAGGCCGGTCGCCTGGCCCACGAGCTCCCAATGGCCGAAGTGGGCGGTCATCAGGAACAGTCCCTCGGAGCGCGATGCGGCGGCCTGGATGTACTCCCAGCCTTCCAGGGTCCAACTCCGGCACAGACCGACGCCGTCTAAGCGGGACCAAGAGAGGAACTCGGCCGCTTGCGAGGTCATCTGACCGAATGAGCCGATGGCGAGAGCACAGCGCTCCGCGCTATCGAGTTCGGGTAGGGCGAGCTCGAGATTGCGCAAGGCGATGTGGCGTCGCCTCGGCAGCAAACGGTAAGCGAGGCCACCGAAGCTGCGGCCGAGGCTCCTGGCTCGAACGTGGGGCAACACTCGAACAAACCCGGAGATCAGCCGGAGCAGGGCGAACTCGACAGCGTGACGGATCGGGGCGTTCTTCATCGTGGTGCCAACTCGGCCATTCTCGCGTCGAGCCAACGCCAGAACATTTCCTCTGGAATGGCGCGCAGCGGCAGCTCGGCCAGGGGTAGGTCGAGGCGCCCCAGTAACTTGACGCGGTCCTTGGCAGTGGTCAAGAGGAAGTCCGCGGTGCTCTCTTCGAAGGCTGCCGTGATCTCGCGCAGAGTGTCCGGCGGATAGTCGTGATGGTCGGGGAACACCAAGGCTCCCAGGACGTCGAGGTCGAGGCGCCCGACCGCGCTTTCGAACTCTTCCGGTCGCGCGATGCCGGAGACGAGCAGTACGCGGCTGCCTTCGGCCACTTCTTCGCCGGTGATGCGGCGTGGCGCATCGAATCGCCGCTCGCAGCCGAAGGCGCGGCCCGCGAAGCCGACGGACTCGAGCTCCTTGCCGACCGCCTCGGCGTCGCCTTGGGTACCGCCGCTGAGCAGGATCGCGTCGGCGTGCACACTGGCGGCCAGGGGTTCGCGCAGCCGACCGCTCGGCCAGAGTCGCCCACCGCCCAGAGGGTCGGATGCCGGCAGGACCAGCAAGTCGACGTCGCGCGCCAGGGCGAGGTGTGAGAAGGCGTCGTCGAGGATGAAGACGTCGGGCGGCGGGTCGAGGCGCTGCATGGCCACTCGCCCTGCCGCGTAGCGCTCGGGGCCCACGACGACCGCGGCGCCTGGTACTTCACCGGCCAGCAGGACCGGCTCATCGCCGGCCAGCGACGGCCCGAGCAGCGGCCCCTCGCCAATACTGACGACGCGGACCTGTTGGTCTCGCCGGCCGTAGCCACGCGATAGGATCGCCACGCGGTAACCGGCCTCGACCAGGTGGGCCGCCGTGGCGGCCGTGAGGGGCGTCTTGCCGCTGCCTCCCCAATGCAGGTTGCCGATACTGACCACCGGGCGAGGCAGATGGAGCCGTCGACTCGCCCACCAGCGTCGCCGTAGCCGATGCGCGGTGCCGTAGAGCCACTGCCAGGGCGAGCTCACTTCATGGCCTCGGCCAGCAGAGGCTCGACCACCTCGAGGGTCCGCTGCACCGCTCCCCGGTTGGCTGCGACGAGTGCGCGTCCCTTGGCGCCGAGGGCTTTCAGGGTTGAAGTGTCCCCCCGAGCCCGAGCGAAGAATTCGCCAAGAGCCGCCGCGTCGGCAACCCGCTGCCAGGCCGCCGCTTCGTCGAAGACCCGAGCCATATGGCGGAAGTTGTGCATCGACGGCCCGACCGCTACGGCCACCCCGTGAACGGCAGGCTCGAGTGGGTTGTGGCCGCCGGTCGGGACCAGCGTGCCGCCGACGAATGCGGCCGCTGCTAGCCGGTAGAGTGCGGCCAGCTCGCCGAGGCTGTCGAGCAGCACGACGTCCGGTCGCGCGTCGTGGGTCAGCTCGGAGCGCAGAGCGAGGTCGAAACCGGCCTCGCCGACGAGCGCGCCCGCCTCGCGCCAGCGCTCCGGATGGCGCGGGGCGAGCACTAGGAGGCTGTTGCCGCCGCCACCAGCTCGAGCGAAGGCATCGAGGACCAGCTCCTCTTCGCCGGGCATGGTCGATCCGGCCAGGAGCATGGGTCGGCCGGCGGCGGCCGCCTCGAAGAGAGCCTCGACCTCGGGCACGGGGCTCGGGACCGGGGCGTCGAACTTGAGGTTGCCGGTGACCGAGATCCGCTCTGCCTCGACGCCGAGCGCGAGCAGTCGATCGCGGTCCTCGCCGGTCTGCATGGCGAAGCGATCGATCGACCCGAGAAGAGAGCGCGCGAACCGGGGGAAGCGACGTAGGCGGCTGAAGCTGCGCTCGCCCAGCCGCCCGTTGACCACGACGATTGGCAAGCGCCGGCTACGTACATGGCGCAGCATGAGCGGCCAGTAGTCTCCCTCGACGAGCATGACGGCGCGCGGCGAGAAGCGGTCGAGAAAGCGCCGGATGGCGAAGGAGAGATCAAAAGGCAGGTAGGCCGTGGCGGCGCGATCGCCACTCAAGGCGGCAGCCTGTTGCTTCCCCGTCGGCGTCACCGTGGTGATGAGCAAAGGCCAGTCGGCCGGCAGGGCGCGGGCCATGGTGGCGCCGACTCGCGCCTCGCCGACGGAGACGGCGTGAATCCACAGTGGACCCGCGACGGGTTCGCCCTCATAGCCGCCCAGTCGCCCCCGGAGGGTCGGTAGATAGTGTCTGCCGCGGCGCAGCAAGAGCACGGGGCCTGCCACGACGAGGGCCAAGGCCAGGGCGGTCTGATAGAGGATCCACATCGGCGGGTCAAGCTTCGCGCCGCGAGTATAATCGCTCGAATCTAGGGGGCTCGTCGCAGCGATCCAGGTGGTCGAGGCGATGAGCGAAGGATGCCAAGCCCCTGGCTGCTAGACGCTTCCTGCCGTTCGAGCGTAGGAGATGATGGAGATCTGACCCTTGCCAACCCTTGTTCACTCCGCCACCAAAGAGCGCGCTCGGTTCTCCGAGCTCGAAGACCGTGAGCTACTGCTTGCGTTGGCCGACGGCGAGGAGGCTGCTCTAGACGAGCTGATCGATCGCAAGAGTGCCCCGTTGTTGCAGCTGGTCTGGCGCGTCGTCGGCGACCGCGAGGACGCGCGCGACATCGTGCAGCTGACCTTCTTGCGGGCGTGGCAGCATCGCGAGCGCTACGATCCGCGCTTCAGTCCCAACACCTGGCTCTATCGCATCGCCACCAACCTCGGCATCGATCTGCTGCGCTCGCGCATGGCCAAGAACCGGCGGCGCGAGCCCGTCCGGAGTCACTTTGTACGTCTCGCGGATCTGCGGCGGTCCAGCGTGGGAGAGCTCGAGGATCGGGAGGTGACGAGCATCCTGCACGAGCTCGCAGACGCGTTGAGCGAGCGCCAGCGGGCAGTCTTCGTCCTGCGAGAGGTCGAGGGCCTGCCCTCGGCCGAGGTCGCAGAGATCCTCGGCTGCCAAGCATCAACGGTTCGCAACCACTTGTTTTCGGCCCGTAAGATCCTGCGTCGTGAGCTGGTCCGACGCTACCCTGAATACAGCGCAGGACTGCGGCGTCGGGGCAGCATCGAGGGCACGCCGTGAGCTGCTTCGACTGGCCGCGGCTGCTCGAGCATCGCTTCGATGGCGACCTCGAGACGCCGCGGGAGTGGCCTCGGGCGCGTCGGCACTTGGAGAGTTGCGAAGCTTGCAGCCGCGAGGCGGCCACCGTGGACCCGACGCTGGTCTTCCGCCACGCGGCTGCCTGGTCGCCCGACCCGGCCGAGGCCGACGCCGTGCGTCTGGCGGTGCGGGCACTGCGCCGAACCGCTGCCTTGTCGGCCAGCGTGGCCGCCGGCCGCTCGGGTTCGGGGACGCGCCGAGGACGCCAACGCCTCGTTTCCGCCGTCCTCTTTGCCCTGGTGCTGGCATTGATGCCCGGCCGTCCGGCACGTCGTAGCGTCGAGCGCGCCGAACCGGCCCCACCCGCTTTCGCAGCCAGGATTGTGCCCGGCGAAGGACTCACGGCTCCAGCGATCGAGGGAGTCGACCGACCCCAAGCACGTGTCTACGAGTGGGCGGCCGACGATCTGTCGGTCGTGATGGTCGTCGATGAGTCCCTGGACGTTTAGCGCCGGCAGCCCGCGGCGGCAGTCCGCCATCGTGCCGCGGTACTGGCCGGTGATGCTCTTGCTGTGGACCGGCACAGCGGCGCTCGCGGGGCAGCAGGCCGCGGACGCGAGAATCGGTGGCCCGGCGGCGGCGGAAACCCTGGTGACCGAGATGTACGTGCTCAAGTATCGGCCGGCGACCGGTGCCGTTGCCGAGGTCGAGGGCTTGCTTTCGGCTCACGGTTCAGTCGAGCTCCTGCCGCGCGGCAACATACTGTTCATCCGCGACTCGAGAGGCATCGTAAGAAGGGCCCTGGCACGCTTACGAGATTACGACCAGCCGTTGCGCCGGGTGCGGCTAGAGATCCAGATCGTCCGCGCCGGTGGCCCACCGACGCCCGGCATGCCAGGCCGGCCGCAGTTGCCGGCCGAACTCGCCCGCCGCTTGCGCGAGCTCCTACGCTTCGAGACCTTCATCCTACTGGGGCGGACCAGGCTGGAGATGCTGGAGGGCGAGCAAGCCTCCTACCAGTTCGGCGGCGATTATCGGGTGGAGTTCGAGCTCCGTGCGTTGAACTCCAACGGCCAATTGCGACTGCAGGACTTCGTCGTCAGTCGTGGGCGAACGGTGGATTCTAAACCGCTGATCCACACCAACCTCAACTTGATGCTCGAACGGCCGATGGTGCTGGGTCTGGCCCAGACCGAAGCCAGCGAACAAGCCCTGATGGTGGTCCTGACCACCCACTTGATGGACGGGGCTGAGTGAGCATGCAGTTCGTCTGCCGGGTCGGGACCGCTGAGGGCGTGGTGACTCAGAGCGTCCGCGAGGGCCAGGATGCGGCTTCGCTGCGCGACGATTTGGAGAAGAAGGACCTACATGTTTTCGAGATCCGCCGCCGGGGACTGTTGGCCAATCTGAGCCTGCCTTTCGCCGGTGGCGGCAAGCAGAAAATCCCAATCCAGCAGCTCCTGATCTTCAACCGGGAGTTGGTGGCGCTGCTGCGCTCGGGCCTGCCCCTGCTGCAATCGCTCGAGTTGCTCAAGGACCGACCCGAGGACGAGGGCTTTCGCGAAGTCTTGAACGAAGTGCGCGACCAGGTCAAGGGCGGCGAAGCGATGTCGGTGGCGTTTGCTTCCTTCGGTGACCGCTTTCCCCCTCTCCTAGCTCCCACCCTCGAGGCCGGCGAGCGCAGTGGCGAGCTGGAACGGGTGCTCAAGCGATTCGTGCGCTACCAGCAGCTGGTGCTCGAAACCCGCAAGAAGGTGATCTCCGCTCTCATGTATCCGGCCGTCCTGATCTCACTTTCTCTGGTGCTGATCCTGGTCATGACGGGCTACGTATTGCCCAACTTCGGCGATTTTTTTGCTGGCCTCGGCGCCGAGCTACCCCTTCTCACCCGCGTCGTGATGACGGTAGCGGACTTCCTGCGGACCCACGCGATCTGGCTCGTCGGTGGCGCTGTCCTCGGACTGGGCGCCTGGCGCCAATCGGGCCGCACCCAGAGCGGCCGGCGCCTCATCGACGGCTGGAAGCTCCAGATCCCCTTCGTCGGCATCGTCTTCGAGCGCATGGCGATCTCGGAGTTCTGCCGGTCGCTGTCGACCCTGCTCGCCGGCGGCATCCCGATTGTGCCTTCGCTCGAGACCAGCGTTCGCGGGGTGGGCAATGCAGCGATACGCGAGCGCTTGGCGCCGCTCCCGGCGGCCGTTAGGGAGGGCGCGTCGATGGCCGACGGTTTGCGCAGCACCGGGGTCGCCGAGAACCTGATGATCGACATGGTCCAGGTCGGCGAGACGACGGGAGCCTTGGACCAGATGCTCTCTGACGTGTCGGACTTCCTCGACGAGGAAGTGGAGACCCGAATGCAACGCGTTCTCGGTTTGATCGAGCCGGCGATGTTGGTCATCATGGCGACCCTGGTGGCGCTCTTGCTGACCGCCGTGTACCTGCCTATGTACAGCCTGTTAGGAAAGATTTCGGTGTGAGGAGAAGTGACGAAGCTGAGGTGTTGGCACCGTACTTGAGGGTGCGTAGACCGCAGCCCTGCTGCCGATAGGGAGACGATGAGTGTAGAAGAGCAGATCCCCTTGATCGACACCGCCCAGGACCTTGCGGTTCCGGGCGCCGCGGATTTGCGGCGGGCGCATGAGCTCGCCGATCGTCACGGCCTCGACTTTGTCGACATAGCGGAATTCAAGATCGACAACGACCTGTTTCGCTCGATTCCGTTCGATCTCATGCTGCGCTACGATTTCGTCCCGCAAGAACAGCTCGCTGGGCGGCTGGCAGTGGTCATGGCCGACCCCACCGACGTCGCCCGGCTCGACGAGCTCGAGCTGCTACTCGGGCAACCGGTAGAGGTCAGGGTCGGAACGCGAGCGGGAATCGGCGAGATCCTCCAACGCTCGGAAAGCGCTCAGCGTGTGCTCGACGAGGCGACCGAGGGTTTCAAGCTCCAGCTCATCGGCGAAGGCGAAGAGGGCGAAGAAGTTCTGTCGATCGACCGCATCAGTCACGATACCAGCCCCATCATCAAGCTGGTCGACTCGACGATCTTCAACGCCATCCAGCGCCGTGCCAGTGATATCCACATCGAGACGCGCGAAAACGAAGTCATCGTCAAATACCGCATCGACGGGGTGCTCTACCAGGCGATGGAAGCGATCGACAAACGGCATCACCAGACCGTGATCAGCCGCATCAAGGTCATGGCCGAGCTCGACATCGCGGAGAAGAGGATCCCCCAGGACGGTCGTTTCAAGCTCCGTTTCGAGGGCCGCACCATCGACTTCCGCGTCTCGATAATGCCCTCGGTGCACGGCGAGGATTGCGTCATCCGCATCCTCGACAAGGAATCGATGAACAAGGAGTTCAAAAGCCTGCGTCTCGACATCCTCGGTTTCGATCTGGAGACGATGCGCAAGGTCCGCAAGTTCATCCGCGAGCCGTATGGCATGGTGCTCGTCACCGGCCCCACGGGCTCTGGCAAGACGACCACCCTCTACGCCTGTCTGTCCGAAATCCAGTCTTCGGAAGACAAGATCGTGACGATCGAGGATCCGGTGGAGTACCAGCTGACCGGCATCACCCAGATCCCGATCAACGAGAAGAAGGGCCTGACCTTCGCTCGAGGGCTGCGCTCTATTCTGCGCCACGATCCCGACAAGATCATGGTCGGCGAGATCCGCGACGAGGAGACCGCCCAGATCGCGGTGCAGTCGGCTCTCACGGGCCATCTGGTCTTCACCACGGTGCACGCGAACAACGTGATCGACGTCCTGGGTCGTTTCCTGAACATGAAAGTCGACCTCTACAACTTTGTCTCGGCGCTGAACTGCGTGCTGGCCCAGCGCCTGGTGCGCAAGATCTGCAACGACTGCCGACGCGAGGTCGAAGTCTCGCCAGATCTTCTGGAGGAGAGCGCTCTCGATCCGGTGCTGCACGGCAACAAGACCTACTATGAAGGCGCCGGGTGTTTGGAGTGCAACGGCACCGGATTCTTCGGTCGGACGGCGATCTCCGAGCTGCTCGACCTGTCCGACCGCATCCGCGAGCTCATTCTCGAGCGGCGCCCGGCTTCCGAGATCAAGCGTGCGGCGCACGAGGAGGGGATGGCGTTTCTGCGCGAGTCGGCGCTGGAGAAGGTCTTCGAGGGAGTCACCACGCTACGTGAGATCAATAAAGTTACCTTCGTGGACTGAGCGGCTGCTCGGGATAGACCCCCGACCTGTGCCGCCGCACGTCTTCGCGCTGGACGCCTCGGCGCTCGCATATGGCCGCTTCGTCCGTGCCGAGAGCGGCTTTGAGGTCGAGGACCTCTCGCGCCGCGAGCTGCCCGAGGGATTGTTCGCCGACGGGCCGCTCGGCGGACCGATGCACGACCCCGGCCTCTTCGAGCCCGTGCTCGGAGAGCTCCTCGAGAACGTCGAGGGCTCGGTCTCGAACGCTTCGCTGATACTGCCGGATGCGTGGTTGCGGGTGGCCTTCACCGAAATGAGCGATGTGCCTTCGCACGGCGCCCGGCGCGACGAGGCACTGCGTTGGAAGCTCAAGCGCCAGGTTCCTTTCCGGGTCGAGAAGCTTCGGCTCGAGAGCATCGACGTGACGCCGCTTCCGTCTCAGGAGGAAGGCCAGAGGCTACTGTTGGGTTTCGCCCTCGACGCGGTGCTGAGCCAGGTGGAAGATGCCTTCGCCGATTGCGGCGTGCGGATCGGCCGCATACTCAACTCAAGTCTGGCAACTGTAGACGCGGTACAAGAGGTCGTCGAAGGCGTCGATCTGGCGGCTGTCGTGCTGGTGTCGGCCGGCGGCTACAGCCTGACCTTCACCGAACGCGGTGAGCCGTTGCTGCATCGCTTCCGAGCCTTGGACTCAGGGCTGGCAGGCGACGCCGCAGCTCGGCTCGTTTTGCGAGATCTGAAGCTGACGCGGACGTTTCTCCAAGAGCAGCTCCCCGGGCGCGAGCTCGCCCGCGTACTGCTGATCAGTGAAGCGCGCCAGCAAAGGTTCTGGCTCGACAGCCTGGAACAGGGCTTGGGGCAGGTGCCGGTGGCGCTGGGGCGCGAGCAGCTGCCGCTGCGAGGCCGCGTTCCAGACGTCTCGCCGGCGCTTCTGGCGCCGATGCTCGGGGCGGCCGGTTGGGAGATTGCGGGATGAACGCTCCCAACCTGGCTCGCGACCCCTTCGTCAATCGCCGTCCGGTCGAGCGGTTGACGGTGGCTCTTTGGGTGCTGGCCGTGGCGCTCTTTGGGGTCAACGGTTGGCTCTATTGGGGGCATTTCTCCGGCCGCGGGCAGGAGCAGTCGGAGCTTGCCGAGGTCGAGGCCGGCATGGCCGACGAGCGACGTCTGTTGAACGAGGCGATGGCCGTTCTCGAGGGATACGACCTCGAGTGGCAGCGAGAGCAGGTCACGTTTCTCAATGCCAGGATCGCCGAGCGCGCCTTTTCCTGGAGCGCTCTGTTTGATCATCTTGCCGAGGTGCTGCCGCGCAACGTCAGAGTCGAGAGGGTGACACCGCGGGTCGCCGACCTGAAACGCGTCGGGCGTGGCAACCGGCAGCGCGCGGCGGAAGACGAGGTCGAGCTCGAGCTGACCGGGGCGGCGCAGGAGGACGGCGCGCTGCTGGTCCTGCTCGACGCCTTCTTCGCCCACGAGCGTTTCGAGCGGCCGAGTCTGAAGGTCGAGACCCACGACGAGAGCTCGTCCCAGGTGAGTTTCTCGATGAGTGTTGCCTACAGCCCCGTCAAACCGGCGGTAGCCCGGCCGCCCAAGAAAATCGAGCTGGCCGGTGGCAAGGCGGCGCCTCCGGAGGAGGCCGGCGAAGCCGAGGTGGCGGTCGAGGTGGCCTCGTGACGAGGGTCGTGTGGCAACGAGAGTGGCGCCTGTGGCTACCGGCGCTCGTCCTGCTACTGCTCAATCTCGGTGCCTTCGTCGTCTACCGGACGCTGTACGCCGGTGGGGCACAGGCACGGGAGAGTCGGGTTGAGCGGGCGCGAACGAGCCACCAGCAGCTGGTGACCGAGCGGAAGCGGGCCCAGGGCCTGGCACGCCGGGCCGAACGAACGCAGACTCGGCTGGAGCGGCTCTACGCAAATAGCTTCCAGACCGAGGAGAAGCGCATCACCAAGGTCATCGCGGAGGTCAAGGCGCTGGCCGAGCGGGCCGGTCTCGACCCCCCGTCGATCCACTATCCGGACGAGTCGATCAGCAAGTACGGTTTGGTCAAGCGGTCGATCGTTTTCGGCGTCGACGGTACCTACCTGGCGCTGCGCCGTTTCATCAACTTCCTCGAGCTGACGGATTCGTTCGTCGTTTTGGAAGAGATCCGCCCGACTGAGAGGTCGAGCGATCGAGGTCGCCGGCTGAGTATCGACCTGAAGGTGTCGACGCTGTTTCTCGAAGACGGCATCGAGGCGGCGGCCCTGGCTCGAGACCGCGACACGGTAGGAGACCGGCGATGAGGGATCCACAACAGCAGAAAAGGCTGCTAGCCGCGCTGCTCCTCGTGTTCTTCGGCTTCTCGAGCTATCGCCTGCTGCAGATGACGGGAGACGACGCCGTGGACACGCGGTGGGCGATCGCCGGCGCGCAGGGACGGCAACTGGCGGATTTCGAGGTTCCACGCCTCAATCTGCAGGAGCTGCGGCGCGAGAAGGCCACCTACGAGCCGGGGCGCAATCCGTTCCGTTTCGGGCCGGCGCCACCGAAGAAGGCTGCGCCACCGCCGCCGCAGCGCCAGCCCGCTCGCCCCAAGCCGGTCAAGCCCCAGCCTGCGGTGCCGGCGCCGGCGCCGCGCCCGCGCCCGCCGGAAGTGGATTTCGTCTATCTGGGCAGCTTCGGCCCCCAGGATCGCCGGATCGCCGTTTTCGTCGGTAAGCATGCAGAACGAGAGTACCCACTTCCCTAAAACCGGTACGTGAGCG
>JAPUJD010000052.1 GCA_027296385.1 Acidobacteriota bacterium
TGGCTCAACTCGACCATCTTGGGATCGACGAGGATGAGCTTCAGCTCATCGGGCCGCTTGGTGTAGAGCCAGCTCATGATGATGGTGTTGATGCACACGCTCTTGCCCGACCCGGTCGTGCCCGCGATGAGCATGTGCGGCATGCGGGTGAGGTCGGCCACCAGCGGCTCGCCCGAGGCGTCCTTGCCCAGGAACATGGGAAGCAGCATCCCGTCGGCGTGCCCGCGGCTCATGAGCTCCTTGAGGCGGACCTTCTCCTTGTGCAGGTTGGGCACCTCGATGCCCACGGTGGTCTTGCCCACCATGTTCGGCACGATGCGAATGTTCTGAGCCCGCAGCGACCGGGCCAGGTCGGCGGCGACGGCTTGGACCCGCACGACCTTCGTGCCCGGGGCGAGCAGCACCGAGTAGAGGGTCACCACCGGGCCGGACTCGATACCCGCCACCTCTCCGTCGATGCCGTAGGTCTCGAGCGCCTCCTCGAGCTGCTCGGCCTGCTTGCGGACGAAGGCCTCCATCTTCTTGGAGTAGTTGGACTGCGGGTCTTGGAGCAAGTCGAGGGTGGGGAACTTGTAGCCCTTGAAGCTCTCTTGTCGGGGAATGTCCTCGTCCTTGGCCTCGATCTTCGCGGCCCCGCCTATCCGCACCGGTAGCAGGGCGATCTTGTCGCGGAGCTCTCGCGGCGTGAGGCGCTGGCGCTTGGGCTCGTCGTCCTCTTCGGTTTCGTCGTCCTCCTCGTGCTCCTCGGGATCGAACGAGTCGGTGGCCGCGATGCCGCCGGCATCGGCGTCGATGCGCGCCCCGTTGCGTCCCGGCCGGCGACGGCGAGGCGCCCCCACGGCGACGGTGACCCCTTCCGGTCGGGCCCGCAGCCGCTCGAGCCATCCTAAGTCGGGACGCCATGCGAGCAGCCCCCGAGTAGCGGCCGAAGCACCCCGCAGCCCCGCCAGAACGAGACGGTCAATGGCCACGATCGACCCGATACCGAGGCCCGCGAGGAGAATGAGGAAGGTGCCAACGGTGCTGAACCGCGGGCCAAGCTCGCCCACGATGAATCCGCCCACGAGGCCGGCCGGGGCCCCGGCAAGGGAGCCGAGCTCCGGGGCCAGCAGCGCGTGACCGGCCGACACGCTCACCGCCATGAGCAGGAGGCCCAGCGCCCGCACCAGCGGATTGCACATCTCTCGCCGGGCCGCGGCCATCGCCAGGAAGGCGGCGGCGCCGGCCAGGATCACCCACGATCCTACGCCGATGACGTGGTAGCCGTGGTAGGCCACCAGCCCGCCGCCGATCCCGCAAAGATTGCGCGTCGGCTGGTTGTGGACTGCCACCGTGTGCGAGGGCCAGTCGGCCGAGTCGAAGCTCGCCAGGGAGACCACCAGGAACGTCCAGAGCGCCGCCAGCACCACCCATCCGACCCGCCCCAACAGCGTGGTCTGCGGGAGATCCTCTTCTTCGTACTCGCGCGCACGAACAGCTCTGCGTGGCATAGCTCCCCTGTATCGGCTCGGACCCGCCGATCGCGGCAGTTTCGTCCCTTCCCCTTGCGTTCTCCTTCCATCATTCCTACCCTCTGCCTCTCTCTTCATTCGCAAGATGTGGGGTGTTCCAGGGCCCGGGCCCATGCGATTCCAGCTCATCGACAGTGTTCTTCAGAAGGAACCGGATCGGATCCTGGCGCTCAAGCAGGTCAGCTTGGCCGAGGAGTATCTGGCCGACCATTTCCCGACGTTTCCCGTTCTGCCCGGGGTTATGATGGTGGAGACGATGGTTCAGGCGGCCCGGCTCATGCTTGCCGATCGGGGTGACCCCCGGCTCGTCCTGGGCGAGGTGCGGATGGTGAAGTTCGGCAGCTTCGTGCGGCCGGGCGAGGCGCTGGAGGTTGAGGTGACGCTCGACAAGGAGTTGGGAGACAGGACCTACCTGTGCCGTGGCACCGGCCGGGTGCGCCGTGCCGGTCACAACGCGAGTGACGAGACGGCCGTCTCCGGGCGCTTTACCATGCGGCCGATCGGCACGGGCCGACGATCAGGAGACCACGGCGATGAGTGAGATCTTTGAGAGTGTTCGGGAAATCCTCGCGGAAGCCCTTGGTGCCGATGAGGACGAGATCACGCTTTCAGCCTCGCTGACGGGCGACCTCGAGGCGGAGTCGATCGACTTCCTCGACATCGTCTTTCGGCTGGAGAAGAAGTTCTCCACTCCCGAGCGACCCTTCAAGCTCGAGCAGGGCGAGCTGTTTCCGGAGAACCTGATGGAGAACTCGGAGTGGGTCGTGGACGGCAAGTTGACCGACGCGGGCATGGACATGCTCCGCAAGCGGATGCCGCACGTCGACTTCTCCGCCTTTGACAGCGACCGTGACGTCAACCACGTCTCCGAGCTCTTCACGGTGAAGTCGATCGTGGACTTCGTCGAGCGCAAGCTGGCGGTGCCGGCGTGAAGGCTTGAAGGCTTCAAGGAAGAGCCCTGAGTCCGCAGGCCGTCATGCGCTGGATGTGGATTGACAGAATAGTCGAGTTCGAGCCGAACCAGCGGCTGGTGGCGATCAAGAACGTCTCGTTGGCCGAGGAGCACCTGCAC
>JAPUJD010000053.1 GCA_027296385.1 Acidobacteriota bacterium
TCGGCATCTTCGGCAACGACGACGAGAACCCGTCGCCGGCCGACGTCGACGACCTCGACGCCGCGCTGAGCGCGGCGGGCGTCGCGCACGACTTCCACCGCTACGACGGCGCCGGCCACGGCTTCCAGGACTTCGGCGACGAAACCCGCTACCGCGAGGCGCCCGCCGCCGACGCCTGGGACAAACTGCTCGCGTTCTTCGATGCCGAATTGACGTAAAGGCCTGACCACTACCCGTCGTTGGCGCGTTGCGCTAGGCTTGCCACTTGTCGTGGCAGCAGCCACGGGGAGGCGCCCCACCATGTCGGAGAACGAGAAACGCGCGCAGACCGGGGAAGGCCCGGCGGAGGAAACCGCTCAGGGCCGCGAAGAAGAGTCGGCTGCCGAGGGATCCGAGCGGCCGCTGCACGAGATTTCCGAGGACGAGCTACAATCGATCCTCGCGAACCATCGGAACTGGGTCGCAACAAAGGGCGAGGAGGGGAAGCAAGCTAACTTAATCCGTGCCAACCTCCAGGGGGTCGACCTCGAAGGCGTCAACCTCCAGGAGGCCTGGCTCATCAGTGCTGACCTCCGGGGGCTAACCTCTTTGATGCCAACCTCCGAGGAGCCGATCTCGGGAACGCCAGCCTCCAGGGGGCCTACCTCATTGGTGCCAACCTCCAGAGGACCGACCTCGTCTGGGCCAATTTCGAAAGCGACGCGGAGAATCATTTCGCTGCGGCAGACCTAACGTACGCCGAATTTCGAGACGCCGATCTCCGTGACGCGATGCTCTCGGATGTCACTGGACTCCAATCTGGCCAACTCGGAGGGGCGAATCTATCGAACGCCAAGATACCAGAATACATTGCCAAGTTCGAAGGGCTGGCGCACGTCACAGAAATCTCCAAGCATGCCCGCAACGTCTTCCTCGCGGTGGTCGGTGGCTGTGTCTATTCGTGGCTGACCATTGCAACCACCACCGACGTCGCGCTGCTGACGAACTCCGGCTCCTCGCCGCTGCCGATCATCCAGACTAAGGTGCCGATCGCCGGATTCTACTGGGCCGCTCCGGCGATCCTGCTCGCGCTCTATGTCTACCTGCACCTCTATCTGCAGCGGCTGTGGGAGGGCATGGCGAGCCTGCCAGCGATCTTCCCGGACGGCCGCACGCTCGACGAACGCGCCTATCCATGGCTGCTGTCGGGCATCGTGCGCGCGCATGTCCCGCGCCTCAAGACGAAACCACAGGCGCGATTGGGGCTCCAGGTCGCCGTTTCCCTGGTCGCCGCGTGGATGTTCGTGCCCGGAACGCTCGGCCTGTTCTGGCTCCGCTATCTCCCCCGGCACGACTGGCTGCCGACGCTATGGCTGGTGGCGCTTTTCGTCGGTGCCGTCGCGTTCGGGACCGCCTCCTATCGCCTCGCCAAGACCACACTCCGCGGCGAGCAGACGATCAAGCCGGATGCGGAAAGCGAAGACAAGGTAGCCACCCCGACATGGAAACGCGCGTTGCGCGTCGTGCAGAGTTATCGTCCGGACCGCTACTCGGCGATCGCAGCCGTACTCGGTCTTGTGATTTCCTTGGGCGCCATCGAGGGCCGGCCGGACCATCCCGACAAGCCGACGTATGACTTTCGGACTTGGGGTTACACTCTCCTCGGCATCGCCGATTACTATCCGGCCCTCCAAATTAACGCGGAAGACGTATCGATCAAACCGGAGAACTGGACCGGGCTTGGCAAGAAATCGGAGGAGATCAGCGCCACCGACCTCGCCCAGGTGAAGGGCGCGCAGCTTGCGGGCCGGGACCTGAGGTACGTGCGTGCCAGCGTGGCCTTTCTCATAAAGGCCAATCTCTCCGGCGCCAACCTCCAGGGGGCCGACTTCATCGGCGCCGACCTCCAGGGGGCCGGCCTCTGGGGCGCCAACCTCCAGGGGGCCGACCTCATCAGCGCCAACCTCCAGGAGGCCGACCTCCGCCGCGCCAACCTCCGGGGGGCCAACCTCTCCGACGGCAACCTCCGGGGGGCCAAACTCGTAGAAGCGAACCTCGAGGGCGCAGACCTGAGCGGCGCCAACCTACAGGGAGCCAAATTTGGCGCGTTGTTTAGGCTCCGCCCTGTAACCAATCTCGCCGGCGCGTATCTGAGCGACGCAACGGGCCTCACCCAGGAACAACTCGATCAGGCCTGCGGGGATGACAAGACCGAGCTGCCCGAAGGCCTGACGATCGAGCCCTGCCCCGACGAGTCAGAAGAGTCGAATTGACACGAGCGGTCAGGTTGCCGCGCGTCTCTGGGCCGTAGAATGGCCTGCTCGCGCTCGCTCGGACGGTGGCCTGCGTAGGAGCTGCGGGTGTAGTGCCTCGCAGTTCGTCCAATCTCATTTCCCCGCTTCGGCCCGGCCGCTCAGCATGCCGCCGATCACGCTCGCCGCCGGCATCGTTTGTCCGATGATCGGCAGCTTCGGCAAGGACGACGAGAACCCGGCACCGCCCGCCACCGCCTGGCACAAGGCGCTCGACTTCATCAATGGCGAACCGCCGCCGCCGCCGCCGCCCCCGTCACCCATACGGCGTTGCGTCGCCGTCGCCGCGCAAGGTGGTCAGGCTCAGCACGCGGTCCTTGATGCGTGCTTGCCATTCGCGGCCGTCGGCGTCTTGCCACCACACTTTCGTGTTGCTGTCGGCGGCGAACTCGTAGGGCGAGGTGCCCGGGTTGCGCGACGGGTGCCATTCGCGCGCGAGCCCAGGGTAGAGCGCCTTGAGCTGGTTGGTGGTGTCGATGCGGCCGGGAATCTCGCGCGGCCCCGCGACGACTTCGCCGTCCTCGGTCCAGGATCCCAAGCGGCCCCAGTAGAAGCCGACGTAGTCCACAAGCTCGGGAAGCTGCGGATAGGGGTCCTCGTAGCACCACGCGACGTTGTCGGCGGTGCGGTCGCCAACCGTCAACGACCAGTAGCTGGCGACCCCCTTGTAGGGGCAGAAGCTGTGGTGGTCGGTGCGCGTGAACCTGTCGGCGGCCAAGTCGTCGCGCGGCAGGTAGTAGACCGGCGCGTGGCCGAGCTCGAACATCACGCGCGCCCGGTCGCTTTCGGCCACCGTCTCGCCGTTGAAGATTGCCGCGACGCGCGCCGGTATCGGGTCGAAGTCGACGACGTAGTGCGGATTGCCCGCCCAGCCGGGCGATTCGGCCGGTTGTTCCATGGTAGTGGCTCCCTTGTCGGCGGTGGGTCGTGTTGGTGGCTAGTTTAGAGTTGGTGCGGTCATCTTTGCACCGCAAAGATGACCTGCGCTCAGTCGCCGCGCATGCTTCCGCCGAACGGTCGGCGGCCTGCAGTCGCAGGCTGGTAGAATCAGTCCGAGATCGATCGATCGGTTTGTGCGCTAGAGCAACGAAAGCTGGTCG
>JAPUJD010000054.1 GCA_027296385.1 Acidobacteriota bacterium
CATCGCCTCCATAACCAGAAGCTGCTGGCCTTCGCCGACGGTATCGCCGACCACTACGTCGAGGGTGACGATCGTGCCCTGGACCGGGGCCAGCACCGCGATCGTTCCGTCGGGCGTCACCGCCGGCGCCGGACGGCGAGCCTCGCCGCCATCCTTGGTAGGCGTAGAGGACCCGCGGTTCTGCGCCGCGGAGCGGCCGTAGTCGAGTACGGCCAATGGATCCGAGGCGTCGACCTGCACGCCGGCGCGGGCCGCTCCGCTCTGGTCCTCTGCATCGCCGCCGCCGCTTACGGATGCAGGGCTCGCAGCCTCGGCAGCCCGCGCCAGTTCCTCGCTGTTGTCGTCGATGAAACGAGTATGGACTCGACCCTCGGTGACCTCCGGCCGTTGCAAGATCGCGCGCAGCAGTCCGAGGTTGGTGGAGACGCCCTCGATGCGGAACTCGCCGAGCGCCCGCGCCAGCTTCGCAAACGCTGCGCCGTGATCGCCCGACGGCTGGTGGCAGATCACCTTGGCGAGCAGCGAGTCGTAGCGTGGGCTCGTCGGGTACCCGGAGTAGCCGAAGGTGTCGACCCGGATTCCCGGCCCGGAGGGCGGCTCGAACACTTCCAGAGTACCTCCGGACGGGCGAATCGCGCCCTCCGGGTCCATCGTCTCCATGTTCACTCTGGCCTGAACCGAAACGCCTCGGGGCGGCCGAAGACTCCCGTTCACAGCAGTGATGTCATCGAGCAACGAGCCTCCGGCAATCTGGAGCTGCAGCTGAACCAGATCCACACCGGAGATCTCTTCGGTCACGGTGTGTTCGACCTGCAGGCGAGCGTTCGCTTCGATGAAGGCGAAATCGACCTCGGCAGTTGCGTCGCCATCGACGAGAAACTCGAAGGTCCCGACGTTGTCGTAGCCAACGGCGGCGGCGAGACGGACGGCGGATTCGAGGATCCTTTCGCGCAGCTCCGGGGCAATCGCTGCCGGCGCCATCTCGACGAGCTTCTGGTGCCTGCGCTGGATGCTGCACTCGCGCTCGCCCAGCTGCAAGACCGAGCGGCCGTCGCCGACGATCTGCACCTCGATGTGGCGGGCCGGCTCGAGCAGCTCCTCGACGTAGACCGCCTCACTACCGAAGGCCGAGCGAGCCTCGGAGCGGCAACGCTCGAAGGCAGCTTCGATGTCGTCGGCCCGGCGCACGATCCGCACTCCACGGCCACCGCCGCCCGCCACGGCTTTGACCATCATCGCCCGGCCCTCGCCGAGCGAAGCGAAGAACTCGCGTGCCTGCTCGACGCTGACGGCCGCCGCGCTCCCTTCGAGGACAGGCACACCGTTCTCGGAGGCGACTCGCCTGGCACGAGCCTTGTCACCGAAAAGCTCGAGCAGCTCGACTCCTGGTCCGACGAAGGTGAGTCCCAGCTCGCCGCAGCTGCGGGCGAAGGCCGCGTTCTCGCTCAGGAAGCCGTAGCCGGGATGAATCGCAGCGCAGGAAGACTCGCCGGCAATCCGTAGTATCTGCTCTAGATCGAGATAGGCCGCCGGCCCTGTGCCGCTCAGAGCGACGGCCGTATCGGCGCGCAACACGTGCAGGCATTGGCGATCATCCTCGGCGTACACCGCCACGGTACGGATGCCGAGCTCAGCGGCGGCGCGCATCACCCGAATCGCGATCTCGCCCCGGTTGGCGATCAGCAGGCTATTCAGCACAGCTCGGCGAGCGCCCCCAGGAAGCGATCGACCTCTCCGGCGGTGTTGTAGTGCAGGAGACCGACCCGGACGACTCCTTCCGGCTCCAGGCCGAGGGCTTCGGTCGCCGGCAGGGCATAGAAGTTCCCGTGCCACGTGAAGATGCCGCGCTCGGCCAGATGCGCCGACACCTGCTGCGGCGAGAGACGGGCATGCTGGAAAGAGAAGGTGGCGACACGGTCTCGCATTCGATCGACGTCGGTGACTCCCCACACCCGAATCGATTCGAGCTCGGACAGGCCCGCGAGAAGGCGCCGACTCAGTCCCTCTTCCCAGTCCGCGATGGCGCGGTACGCAATCTCGAGAGACTCGCGACGGCCGACCACCCGGCGATCGCAAAGCGAGCCTCCGAGTGCCGCCAGATACTCGACGGCGGCTCCGGTGCCGGCGATTCCTTCTTGATTGGCGGTGCCCGTCATCCAGCTCTCCGGCAGGTCGTCGGGCACCGGCCGGAGCTTGTCGACAGCCAGAGACTCCAGGCACTCACGGCGGCCCCACAGAACGCCGACATGTGGTCCGAAGAACTTGTACGCCGAACAGGCCAGGAAATCGCAGTTCCAACCTTCGACGTCGAGGAGACGATGGGGAGCGTAGTGCACCGCGTCGAGAAAGACGAGAGCCCCCGCTCGATGCACCGTCTCGACAATCTCCTGGATCGGCTGAACCGTGCCGAGAAGGTTGGACGCACAGCCGACGGCCACGAGGCGGGTGCGTGACGACAGCGCGTGGGAGAGCTGCTCGAGGTCGAGAGATCCTTCGTCGCCTCGCAGACCGATCTCTACGACGTCGACTCCGGCACCGCGAGCGGCGAGGATCCAGGGTGTGAAGTTGGCGTCGTGCTCGCTTCGGCAGACGAGGATCCGATCGCCCGGGCGCCAGCCGCGTGCCAGCGACCTGGCGAGCTTGATCGTCAGGGTGGTCATGTTGGCGCCGAACACCACCAGCTCGGGATCCGCGGTACCGAGCAGATCGGCCACGGCGAGTCGCGCCTCCCTCAGGAGGGCGTCGCTCTCGACGCTGGTACTGAAGACTCCGCCGGCATTGGCGTTGGTGTTGGCCAGGTAGTCGCCCACCGCGTCGAGAAAGACGAGAGCCCCCGCTCGATGCAC
>JAPUJD010000055.1 GCA_027296385.1 Acidobacteriota bacterium
TGTTGCGGCTGGTCCAAGGCGACGTCGGCAGTGGCAAGACGATCGTGGCCGCGCTGGCGCTGGTCGTCGCCATCGAGAGCGGGCTCCAGGGGTGCTTCATGGCGCCGACCGAGCTCCTGGCGGAGCAGCACTTTCGCAGCCTGAGCGCCTTGCTCGGCTCCCGGTACCGGCTTG
Organism: Acidobacteriota bacterium; assembly: GCA_027296385.1. GTDB lineage: Bacteria > Acidobacteriota > Thermoanaerobaculia > Multivoradales > JAHEKO01 > CALZKB01. The sequence continues at coordinate 175 of JAPUJD010000055.1, forward strand.
GACTGCTCACCGGGTCGAGCCGCAACGCAGCTCTCTTGCGACGGGACCTGGCCCGCGGCCGGATCCAGCTCGTCGTCGGCACCCACGCCCTGATCCAGGAGGGGGTCGAGTTTCGCTGCCTGGGCCTGGCAGTGATCGACGAGCAGCATCGCTTCGGCGTGACTCAGCGCGAAGTGCTCCAGCGCAAGGGCGAGCGCCCCGACGTGTTGGTGATGACCGCGACTCCCATTCCGCGCTCGCTGGCACTCACCGTGTACGGCGATCTCGCGCTCTCGGTGATCGACGAGTTGCCGCCGGGGCGGTCGCCGATCAAGACTCGCGTGGTGGGGGAGAGCGAGCGGGCAGAGGTCTACGGCTGGCTGCGCCGGGCGCTGGACGAGGGTGGCCAAGCCTACGTCGTGTTCCCGCTGATCGAAGAGAGCGACCGCATCCGGGCCAAGTCGATCGAGGAGATGGGCGAGCGCCTGCGCGGCTTCCTGACCGGCTACGAGAGCGCCATCGTGCACGGCCGGACGCCGGTCGAGGAGCGTGACGATCTAGTGCGGCGCTTCGCCGCCGGCGAGATCCGCGTCCTGATCGCGACCACGATCATCGAGGTCGGCATCGACGTGCCGACGGCCAGCATCATGATCATCGAGAGCGCCGAGCGTTTCGGGCTCTCCCAGCTCCACCAGCTGCGAGGTCGGGTCGGGCGCGGGCGCCTCGAGTCGCACTGCGTGGCCATCCACGGCCCACTGAGCGAGAAGGGCGAGCGCCGCCTCGAGGTCTTCGCTTCCACCACCGACGGCTTTAGGATCGCCGAGGCGGATCTGGAGATCCGCGGCCCCGGCGATCTGCTCGGCACGCGGCAGGCCGGGCTGCCGATTTTCCGCGTGGCCAACATCGTTCTCGACCGTGACTGGCTCGAGAGGGCACGCGAAGACGCGTACGAGCTTCTGGCCCGGCCGGCTGATCTCGGCGCCGAGGAACTGCTGGCTCGAGTCGCGCCGCGGGCGGCCGACCGCTACGAGCGATTCGCCGGGGGATAGATGGCTCTGCGTGTCCTGCTCGTTGCCAACACCCTGCCGCCGGCGGACATCTCCGGTGTCGGCGAGCAGGTGTTGCAGCTCGCCGCCGGTCTTCGCGCGGTCGGCCATGAGGTCGAGATCCTGGGGCGTGGCCCGGGTGGTGTGCCCGGTCCCAAGATCTTGTTTCCGCTCAACGTGGTATTCGCCTTCCTGCGCCTGCGGCGGCGTTTCCGGCCGCACGTCGTTCAGGTCCACGAGTCCGACGGCGTCGGCGTGGCGCTCGCCACCGCTGCCATGGGTTCGCTCTGGCGTCCCGCGCCGGTGCTGACGGCGTTGCTGCAAGTGAGTTACGTAGAGGAGGTTCGCGCCGTGAGGGCGCTCGTGGCCGGTGGCCGGGTGCTGGGGCGGCCAGGTAGCGTCGAGCGGCGCTTCCGCTGGCTCAAGGCACCGTTGCAGATCGTACTCGGCTGGCTCACCGCCTGGTGCGCCGATCGTGTTCTCACACCGAGCGAGCGCACCGGGCACGAGATCGAGCGCGACTACTTTGTCAGCGGTACGGCAGTCGTGCCGAATGTCAAGCAGGTCGTTACCGAGTCAGCCGAGGCGAGCGAGCCGCCGGCGCTCGGCGATGACTTCTTGCTCTTCGTCGGCCGCCTGAGGATTCGCAAGGGGCTCGAAGTCCTGTTCGCGGCTCTCGCCCGGTTGGCGTCGGCGGGGCAGGCCCCGGGCCTGGTGATCGTCGGCGATGGCGAGCACCGGCGCGCACTGGAAACGGTAGTCGAACGCTTCGGGCTGGGCGAGAAGGTCGAGTTTCTGGGTCGGCGGGACGCGGTGACGGTGCGGCAATTGCTCCGGCGCTGCCGGGCTTTGGTCGTGCCCTCGACCTACGAAGGTATGCCGCTGGTGATTCTCGAAGCCATGGAGGCGTCGGTGCCGGTGATCGCGAGCCGGGTGAGTGGTATCCCGGACGTGGTGTCAGATAGAGTCACCGGCTGGCTGGTACCTCCGGAGGATCCGGTGGCGTTGGCCGAAGCGGTATCCCAGGCGCAGCGCCAGCCGGAAGAGGCCCGGCGACGCGGTGCGGCTGGCAGGCGGCGCCTCGACGAGAATTTCCGTCCCGAGCACGCGGTGGCTTTGTGGGAGCGACATGTCGGGTCCGTGGCCAGGAGCCGGCTGGACAAACCGATCGAGGAGCTGGAGGAATGAGCAAATGATGGGACGAGCGCTGTTGAGCGTGGGTGCACTGGCCACCGTCGGCTTTTTGGCGACGGCGGTCCTGGGCTACGGGATCCCCGAGGCCTTCGAGGCCACGGACTATGCCAACCATCTCATGCTGGCGGTGCTCGTCAGTCTCCTGCTGTTGTTCTCGCACTGCTGGATTCTTTTCTACCTGATCGGTACCGGCAAGGCGTTGAAGGAGGCCGTGGCCGAGCATGGCCTGGAGCAGGAGATCGTGGTGCAGACCAGGTACTTCAAGACGCGCTCGAACCCGTGGCTCATGCTGGCGATGATGCTGGCGATGGCGACTTTCGTGCTCGGCGGCGCAGTGGCCACCGGGGCAATCTCGAGCTGGGTGCATCATCTACTCTTCTGGGTGACGGCGATCACCCAGGTGTGGGCCCTGTGGGTGGAGTTCGAGGTGCTCACTGCCAACGAAAAGTTGATGAAGTCGGTCGATCGCCGACTCCGGCGGAGTGCTGAACAAGACGCGGCCTGATAACGGGCGGAGGAGAGTCGTGGAGGATAGGAAGATCGTTGTCTCAGGTATCCGCGCCACGGGAGGGCTCCATCTGGGGAACTACTTCGGGGCGGTCAAGAACTGGGTCGACCTGCAGGCTCAGTACGACTGCTACTTCTTCGTCGCGGACTGGCATGCGCTGACCACCGACTACGGCGATCCCTCCGCCCTGGTCGGCAACTCGCTCGAGGTCGTCGCCGACTGCATCGCGGCCGGTCTCGACCCCGAGCGCTCCGTGATCTTCCTCCAGTCCTTCGTGCCGGCTCATGCCGAGCTCTATCTACTCTTCTCGATGTTCACGCCGCTGGGCTGGCTCGAGCGGGTGCCGACTTACAAGGAGCAGATCCGGCAGATCGGCAACAAGGACTTGGCGACCTTCGGCTTTCTCGGCTACCCGGTCTTGCAGGCCGCCGACATCCTGATCTATCGCGGCGACATGGTACCGGTGGGCGAGGACCAGGCGAGTCACCTCGAGCTCAGCCGCGAGATCGCGCGACGCTTCAACAGCTACTACGGCAAGACCCTGCCGGAGCCGCAGGCGCTGTTCACACCGGCGGCCAAGGTGCCTGGGCTCGACGGGCGCAAGATGTCGAAGTCCTACGGCAATACGATCAACATCGCCGACTCACCGGACGAGATTCGACGCAAGTGCACGTCCATGTTCACCGATCCGCAGCGGGTACGCAGAGACGATCCGGGACACCCGGAGACCTGCAACCTCTACGAGTTCCACCGCCTGTTGTCGCCGCCCGAGCTGCAGGAGCGTGTGGCACGCGAGTGCCGCTTGGCCCAGATCGGGTGCGTCGAAGACAAGGCGCTCATCGCGGATCAGATCATCGCCTTTCTCGAGCCCATGCGGCAGCGGCGAGAGGAGGTCATGCGGGATCCCGGAGCCCTACTGGAGATGCTGCGCCAGGGCTCGGCGCGGGCTAACGAGAGAGCCGAGCTGACGATGCAGAAGGTCCGTGCCGCGATGAAGCTCGACTACGAGCGATTCGTCGAGTCGAAGGCGACGTAACGATGGTGACCGCCGCCAAGAGCTCGTTGCCCGCCGAGTGGAGGGTTCGCCTGCCCGAGTTCGAGGGTCCGCTCGATCTCCTCCTGCACCTCGTGCGGGTCAACGAGATAGAAATCGCCGAGATCTCGGTCGCCCAGATCTGCGACCAGTTTAACGAGACGCTGCAGCTGATGGAGCACCTCAATCTCGACGTTGCCGCCGACTACATCTACGAGGCCGCGCAGCTGATCTTCCTCAAGTCCCGCGTGCTGCTGCCGCGGCGCAAGAACGCGGAGGGAGACGACGTCGAGGGCGATCCGCGTGAAGAGTTGGTCCAACGCCTGCTGGAATACCGTCGGATCAAGGACGCGGCGCAGTCGTTGGCCGAGATCCACAGCGTGCGCCGGGGGGTCTGGACGCGCAGACCGCAGAAGCTCGCGATCGAGGCCGAAGAGGGGATCGACCTTGGCGAGGTGTCGCTCTTCGATCTTCTGGGAGCTCTCAAGACGGTCCTCGTGCGCTACGACTTCGACCATCCTGACCCGATACACCTGCACGCCGAGACCTTCTCCGTGCGGGATCAGTTAGAGCGCTTGATGGTCCGGCTCGATCCGACGCGGCCGCTCGACCTGCTGGAGGACCTGAGAGAGCGCAGCAGCCGTGGCGAGGTGGTCTCGGCCTTCCTGGCTGTGCTCGAACTGATCCGGCTGGCCCTGGTCAGGCTGCATCAGACCGACGGCGGCGACATCCTGCTCTACCGGACGACCCGGAACCTGCAACAACACGAGCTCGAGGGCATCCAGCGGTGACGGACAGGGCGGAGCTCGAAGCGGCTATCGAAGCGATCCTGTTCGTCACCTCGGAGCCACTGCCGCGGGCCAAGGTGGTGGAGATCTTCGGCCAGAGAGACCGTGCCCGGGCGGCGCGTGCCCTGGACGCGGTACTCGAGCGCTACGCCGAAGCTCCCGGTCGGGGAGTGTTCGCCGAGCGTGTCGCCGGTGGAGTGCGGTTGGCGACTCGACCGGAGCTCAACTCATATCTGCGCAAGATGTTCGAGGTCACGGGCCGCAATCGGTTGTCGATGCCTGCGCTCGAGACGCTGGCGATCGTCGCCTACCGCCAGCCGATCACCGCACCCGAGGTCCAAGAGCTGCGCAACGTCAATTCCAAGGGGGTGCTCACCACCCTGCTCGAGCATCGCCTGGTGCGGCTGGCGGGTCGCAAGCAGGTGGTCGGCAAGCCCTTCCTTTACCGGACCACGCGCGCGTTTCTGGTCCACTTCGGGCTCGACAATCTCGAGGAACTACCGCCGCTCGAGGAGTTCGAGGAGATGCTGGGGATGGATCTCGGCCCGGGAGCCGTCGCTCCAGACGTCGACCCCGAAGAGATCGCGCGGTCGGAGGAAGAGTGATGGCCGAACGAGTGCAGAAGATCCTGGCGCGCGCCGGCATCGCCTCGCGCCGGGGCGGTGAAGAGCTGATTCGCGCTGGTCGGGTGACGGTCAACGGAATGATCGTCGCCATCGGAGCTTCGGCCGACGCCGCGAAGGACGCGATCAGAGTTGACGGCAAACGCGTCGTCCTGCCGACTCGGCACCGTTACCTGCTGCTGAACAAGCCCAGGGGATACATTACGTCGAAGAGTGATCCCGAGGGTCGTCCGACAGTCATGGATCTGGTGCCGCCGCCCTGGCGCAAAGGCCTGGTGCCTGTCGGCAGGTTGGACTTCAACACCGAGGGTCTGTTGCTGCTGACCAGCGACGGCGATTTCGCCCAGCATGTGTCGCACCCGAGATTCGGTTGTCGCAAGTCGTATGCGGTCAAGGTCAAAGGAGTTCCGGATCGCGAGGCCGTCGAGCGTTTGCGCCGTGGCGTGCTCATCGACGGGCGACGGACGGCACCGGCCAAGGTGAAGCGCCTGAAGCAGGTTGGCGGGAAGGGAAGTGGCCGCAGGGGCAACAACTCCTGGTGGAGTGTGGAGATCGGCGAAGGCCGTACCCGTCAAATCCGTGAGATGTTCTTCCGCGTCGGGTATCCGGTGCAGAAGCTTCGTCGCGTGACTATCGGGCAAGTGAGCGACCCTAGGCTACCGCTGGGCGAGACCAGGCCACTCGAGCAGTCCGAGATCGACGACCTGATGGGGCGGCCGCCGAGCTCGCGCTCGAAGCAGCGGGGCCGCCGGGGCAGGGCGTGACGACTTCGATCCTCATCGTGGCAATCGACGGGCCTTCGGGCGTCGGCAAGTCTACGGCGGCCCGGATGTTGGCGGCGCGCCTCGACGTACCCTATCTCGAGACTGGCGCGATGTATCGAGCGCTGGGTCTAAAGGCTCTCGACGAGGGCGTCGATCCTGATGACCCCTCGGCGGTCGAGAAGCTGCTCACTCGCCTCGACCTCGACGTCGAACTCACCGCCGACGGGGAGATTGTCGTTCTTCTCGACGGGGTGGGCGTGCAGCCACGGATTCGGAGCGCGGAGGTGGCCAACGCGACCTCCCGAATCTCGGTTCACGCCCCCGTACGCCGGTTCATGGTCGACTTGCAGCGCCGCTGGGCCTCGCGTCGCGGCGCGGTGGTCGAGGGCCGCGACATCGGCACTCGGGTCTTTCCCGACACGCCGTTCAAGTTCTTCTTCGATGCGGCGCCTGAGGTGCGCGCCGCGCGCCGCTTCGAGCAGCTGCGCCAGGCCGGAGAGGTGGCCTCGAGCTTGAGTGAGATTCAGCGCCAAGTGCTCGAGCGCGACGCTCGCGATAGCTCGCGTGCAGAGTCCCCGTTGCGCCGGGACGAAAGCTACGTCGCCATCGACACCGGGCTGGCCGGTCCCGAAGAGGTGGTCGACCAAATGCTACGCACGATCAGCGCGCGGCGTCGGACACTCGAGAGCGGATGAATGGGCCGGGTGACATCCACACAGATAGCGCGGCGGCTTCGGGCCTGGGCATTGGAGCTCGGCTTTGACCGGGCTGGCGTCGCGTGCCTGAAAGGGGCCGTCGGCGCAGATAGCCTCCGGCGTTGGCTCGAGCGCGGTGACCACGCCGAGATGGCCTATATGGCTGAGCGGGTCGCGCTGCGAGCCGATCCTCGCGAGGTTTTCGATGGCGCCACGAGCGCCGTCTGTGTGGCCTTACAATATGAGCCGCAGGTGGAGGCAGTCACGGGCGATCTCTGGCCGGGGGTGGCGCGCTACGCCCGGGGTCGGGACTACCACAACGTGATGGGCAAACGGCTGCGCAAGCTCGCGCGGCGGATCCGCGTGGGCTTCCCGGGCACCGAGACTCGACACTACGTGGATACGGGGCCGGTCTTGGAGCGCGATCTGGCGGCGCGGGCGGGTCTAGGCGTCGCCGGCAAGAACACCATGCTGCTGCATCCCGAGGCCGGCTCGTACTTCATGCTGGGCGAGGTCCTGACCTCGCTCGAGCTCGAGCCCGACGAACCGCTGGCCGACCTGTGCGGATCGTGCTCCCTGTGCCTGGAGGCGTGTCCTACGGGCGCGCTGAGCGAGCCCTACCGGCTCGACAGCCGCCGTTGCATCAGCTACTGGACAATCGAGCATCGAGGCGCGATTCCCGCCGAGATGCGCTCAGCGCTGGGTCAGTGGGTGTTCGGCTGTGATGTGTGCCAGGAGGCCTGCCCCCACAACGATCGCCTCGAGGTGTCCCCAGACCCCGCCTTCTCCTTGCCCGCGTCGCGCCAGGGCCTCGATCTCGCAGCATTGTCGGCCCTGGACGAAGCCGCGTATCAGGAGGTTCTTCGCGGTAGTCCGATGAAGCGAAGCCGGCGTGAAGGGCTGAGGCGCAACGCTGCGCTGGCGATGGGCAATCGAGGGGATTTGCAGTACGTCCCGCCGCTCGGACGGATGCTCGATGATGGCGATCCGGTTCTACGCTCTCATGCGGCTTGGGCACTGGGCCGGATCGGCGGCGCAGAGGCCGCCGCCCTGCTGCTCGGGAGACTGGGGGTGGAGGGTGAGGAAGAGGTCAGCGGTGAGCTGATATCGGCCTTGGCGCGGGCCGAAGAACGAGCCTCAGAGCTCCGGGCGGGGTCGTCTTGACACCCCCAAAAGGCGTCCCTATACTCTGAAACCTTCGAGTTCAAAACGACTTATCAGGGCTCGATCTTTCCTGAATTATGGAAGCTACGGGCCCTGGCCCGAATCCCGGATACGAGGAGGTACTTTCCCCATGGAGTCCACGGAAGAGCAGCTCGAGAGTTCAGCGGCAAGCGCAGACAAGAGCTCCGCTGACAGCCAGACCGAGCTGACCGAAGACGAGATGGTGGCTCTCTATGACGAGAGCATGAGGCATCTCGCCGAGGGTGAGATCGTGACCGGGAAGGTCATCGAGATCACCTCGAACGACGTCGTCATCGACGTCGGCTACAAGTCCGAGGGCTTGATACCCATTCAGGAGTTCACTTCTTTCGCCGGCGAGCTGGGCGTCGAAGTAGGGGACGAGGTCGAGGTTCTGCTAGAGCGCGCCGAGGACATCGAGGGCCACGTGCTGCTCTCGAAGCGCAAGGCGGAGAGGCTCAAGGTCTGGTCCGGAATTGAAAAGAGCTATCAGGCAGGCGAAACGATCAAGGGTCGCGTCATCGACCGCATCAAGGGCGGCCTGACCGTCGACATCGGCATCCGGGCCTTCCTGCCCGGTTCTCTGGTCGACATCAGGCCGATCAAGCACCTCGAGTCGCTACGCGGCGAGGAGCTCGAGTTCAAGGTCATCAGCATGGACAAGCGTCGCAACAACGTGGTGCTCTCCCGCAAGGCGATTCTCGAGCGCGAGTTCAAAGCCAAGAAGGTCGAGACGCTCAAGAACCTGCGTGAAGGCATCCGGATGGATGGCGTGGTCAAGAACATCACAGACTACGGCGTGTTCATCGATCTTGGTGGCATCGACGGCCTGCTCCACATAACGGACATTTCGTGGGGCCGGGTCAACCACCCGTCCGAGCACTTCAGCGTCGGAGACGAGACCGAGATCATCATCCTCAAGTTCGATCCCCAAACCGAGCGTGTCTCACTGGGCTACAAACAGCGCTCCGAAGACCCCTGGGTGCTGGTCGACAAGAAATATCCGCTCGGCTCACGGGTGCGCGGCAAGGTCGTGAGCCTCGTCGAGTACGGCGCGTTCGTCGAGCTCGAGGAGGGCGTCGAGGGGCTCGTCCACGTCAGCGAGATGTCGTGGACCAAGAAGGTGGTCAACCCCTCGAAGATCCTCGAGGCGGGGGACGAGGTCGAGGCCATCGTCTCGGAGCTCGACCTGGATCAGCGGCGCATCAGCCTCTCGCTGCGCCAGGCGGACCGCAACCCCTGGGAGGAGCTCCTGGTCAACCTCCCGGTGGGTTCGGTGGTCGAAGGCAAGGTGCGAAACCTCACCGAGTTCGGCGCTTTCGTTCAGATCACCGACGAGATCGACGGCCTCGTGCACGTTTCCGACATGAGCTGGACGAAACGGATCAAGCACCCGTCCGAGGTGCTCAGTCGGGGCGAAGAGATCAAGGCGCGCATCACCAACATAGATGTCGCGAACCAACGGGTCTCCCTGTCGATCAAGGAGTTCTTGCCCAACGAGTGGAGCACCTTCGCGCAGACACACAAGATAGGGGATGTGGTCACTGGCCCAGTGGTCAACGTGACCGACTTTGGTATCTTCGTCGACATCTACGACGGTCTGGAGGGTTTGGCTCACGTCAGCGAGATCGATGTCGAAACGTGCCTGGAAGAGGACTTCCCGACTGGCAGTTTCGTCAATGCGCGCGTCCTGCGAATCGAGGAGGAGGACAAGAAGGTCGGTCTGACGATGCGCGACGTCGAGCAGCCGAGCGCCGAGGAGATCTCCGAGCTTCACAAGCGGCGTGAGAAAGCCCGCCAGAAACACGAGGCGGCGGTCGAAACTGCGGAGGCGAGCGGCGAGGAAGAGTAGGCCGGAAGGGGGACAGCGTGGCGAAAGGCGGGATGACGAAGGCGGAATTGGTGGAGCGTGTCGCGCGGGATACGCTGCTGACCAAGAAACATGCGGAGCTGGTGGTCAACACGGTGTTCGACAGCATCGTCGAGTCGCTGAGAGATGGAGACAAGATCGAGCTCCGCGGGTTCGGCAGTTTTCGTCTCCGCTATCGAGGCCCACGCATCGGCAGGAATCCGAAGACCGGTGCCAGGGTCGAGGTCCCGCCGAAAAGGATTCCCTACTTCAAGCCCGGCAAGGACCTTCGAGAGCTGCTGAACGATCGAGGGTAGATCGGTACCGTCGAAACGTTCAGATCTGCAGGTTCACAGCGTGAACGAAGTCGAAGGCCGGTCCTCCGAGGCCATGCCCACCAGCGACGAGAGCTCGCCGCAGGAGAGCGGGGTTCTCTTGGCGGTGGCCCCGCTTCTCGCCTGGCTGGTGCCGGGAGCGGGCCATTTTCTACTCGGCAAGCGAGGCCGCGCAGTGGCCTTTTGCGCTATCGTTTTTTTCTGCGCCGTGATCGGCTGCCAACTCGAAGGACGGCTCGACACGATCAACGACAACGATCCGTTGAGCGTGATCGCCACTCTGGCCTCGCTCGGAAGTGGCGCCATCTATCTCGCCCTCAGGCTCGTCGTCGGCTACGAAGGCAACATCGTGGCCGCCGGCTTCGAGTATGGCACGACCTTCCTGAGGACCGCTGGGATTCTCAACCTGCTCCTGGTCCTCGACGCCTTGGACATTGCACGTGGACGCAAGAGCTGAGGCCTAGCCAGAGATGAGTCATTTCGGTCTGATGGCACTCTACGCTCTCCTGCTGTCAGTCTTCTTCGCACTGCTGTGGAAGCGCGCGAGACGTGAGCAAGTGCGCCTCTTCCTGCAGCTGTTTCTGGGCATGATGGGTGGCGCCCTGATTCTGGCCTGGCTGATGTACATGCTGCCGGCCGGGCCGCCAGCTCCCATTCCGTGATCGAGCCTGACGGCGCCGAGCAGCTGCTGGTCGTCGCCGGTGAGGCCTCGGGTGACACGCACGCGGCGGAGCTCCTGCATGAGTTGGCCGGCCGTTGCCCCGGCCTGAAGACGTTCGGGCTGGGTGGCGGTCGCTGTGCCGAGGCCGGCCTCGAGCGTGTGGCGAAGAGCTCCGAGATCTCGGTCGTCGGGATCACCGAAGCATGGCGAATCCTGCCACGGGCGCTGAAGATCTTCCGGCTCCTTCTCGCCGAGGTCGATCGGCGGGGGGCGAGGACGGCTCTGCTGGTCGATTTCCCCGAATTCAATCTGCGCTTGGCGAAGGCCCTCGCCAAGAGGGGAGTGCGAGTCGTCTACTATGTGAGCCCCCAGGTCTGGGCCTGGCGCAGGGGGCGGGTCAAGACGATCGCCCGCGTGGTCGACCAGATGTTGGTGTTGTTTCCATTCGAAGAGGCGTTCTATCGGGAGCATGGTGTCGACGCGATTCACGTCGGGCATCCCCTGGTCGATCAGGTGCCCGTCCTCGATCGCCCGCCGATCTCCGCGGGCGGGCGACGGACTCTCTGCCTTTTGCCAGGATCGCGGTCGAGCGAGGTTCGAGCGCATCTGCCGGTCATGGCCGAGGCGGTCACCCTCCTGGCCGAACGCATGGACCTTAGCATCCGCTGGATCGTGGCGCCGGGGCTCGACCCCGCCAGGTTCGAGCACGTGGTGCCGTCGGGGCTCGACTGCGAGGTGGTCACCGAGGCTAGATTCGAGGCGATCGCGGCGGCCGACCTGGCGCTCTGTGCCTCGGGTACCGCGACCTTGGAGGTGGGTCTGCTCGGCACGCCCATGATCGTCATCTACAAGGTGAGCCGGCTGACGTCATGGATCGGGAGGACTTTGATAAGGCTACCGAGCATCAGTCTGGTCAACCTCGTGCTCGATCGCCCGGCCGTGCCCGAGCTCTTGCAGGAAGCGGCTACGGCGCAGAGCATCAGCTCGCTGGCAGGGGACCTGTTGAGCGATCTAGTGCGACTACGAAGTATGATCGGTGACCTTGCCGAGCTTCGCACCAGGCTTGGGGAGAGTGGCGCCAGCTCGCGGGCAGCCGCGGTTGTCGAGCGAGTGCTGCAGGGCGAGAAAGAGTAGGTGGACGCGTGAGGAGCATGACCGGCTTCGGCCAGGCGGGTGGGGAGAATGAAAGCTACCGGGTGGCAGTTTCGGTGCGTAGCGTCAACCATCGTTTCCTCGATCTCGCGATCCGGCTGGCCGAGGAGTACCGCGACGTCGAGCCAGCGGTGAGGCGATTGCTCGACGAGCGACTGGACCGGGGGCGCGTCGATCTGAGGGTCGCGATCGATTTTCTGGGCGCCGGCGGGACCGAAGTGACGATCGACGGCCAGGTGGTCGCCGGCCTCCTGAGAGCGGCGGCACAGATCGACGCCGCGGGGCTGAGCTCGAAATCCCTGACGACGGCCGACTTGTTGAAGCTGCCCGAAGTGGTCCGAGTCCGTCGCCGCTCCGGCGAGCTGGCGCCGGTCGATCGCGAGCTGATCCTCGAGGTCGCCAACCAGGCTCTCGATAGCCTCCTCGAGATGCGAGAGCATGAGGGTGAGCAGCTGGCGGGCGCTCTGCAGGCACGGTTGGAAGAGTTGGCGGAGCTGGTCGCCCGACTCTCGGCCGAGCGCGAAGGGGTCCGTCGGCGACTGTTGGAGAACATGCGGCAGCGCGTCGAGGACCTGCTGGCGGGGAAAGAGATCACACCGGAACAGCTGGCCCGGGAGACGGCACTGTTGGCGGAGAAGATCGACGTCCAAGAGGAACTGGATCGACTGGCGGCTCACATGGAGGCGTTCGACAGGAGCATGGCGAGCGAGGAATCGATCGGTCGACGGCTGGACTTCCTGGCGCAGGAGATCCATCGCGAGCTCAACACCCTCGGTGTCAAGTGCCGAGACGCCAAGATGGCCCAGTGGGTGGTCGACGGCAAGGTGGCTTGTGAACAGTTGCGCGAGCAGGTGCAGAATGTCGAGTAGTGGGGTGAATTCGAGCCCCAGGGCGAGCCTCTTCGTTCTGGCGGCTCCCTCCGGAACGGGGAAGACGACCTTGATCCAGAGGGCCTTTTCCGGCGAGTGGCCGGACGGTGGGCCGCCGGAGTTCTCGGTCAGTCACAACACCCGCGACCCGAGGCCAGGGGAGGTCGAAGGAGAGCATTACTACTTCGTCGACGAGGCCGAGTTCCAGGGGATGATCGCCGCTGGCGAGTTTCTCGAGTGGGCCCAAGTCCACGGCCAGCTCAAGGGCACGTCTGGTAATGAGGTCGAAGGCCGGTTGGAGGCCGGTGTCGATGTGCTGCTCGACATCGACGTGCAGGGGGTGGAGAGCGTACTGGCGGTCAGGCCGGATGCCTGCTCCATCCTCATCGTGCCGCCGAGCTTCGACGAGTTGAAGCGCCGCATCCTCGATCGCGGCCACGACAGCTCCGGCGACGTGACCCGTCGGCTATCCGTATCTCTCTGTGAAATAGAACGTTACGCGTTGTTCGACTATGTTATAATAAATGATGATGCGGAGCGAGCCGGCCGCCAACTGATCGCGATCATCGTCGCGTGGCGTAGCCGGCTGGCGCGCAGGTTGCACCGTATCGAGATGATTTTGGAAGACTTTCACCGGGCCCTCGAGCCCGGTGAGCGAAGGTAACTGGAGAGAATCGATGGATCGAATACCCGACAGGATCGACAGCCGTTTCCGCTACATTCTTCTGGCCGCGCAGCGCGCCGAACAGCTGCTCAAGGGCGGCACACCCAAAATCGAAACCACCGAGACCAAGCCGACCCGGGTGGCAATGAACGAGATCTCGACTGACCTGATCGCGTGGGACTACGGTCCGGCTCCTGAGGTCGACGAGGTCGAGGAAGCTCCGGCGGAGACCTGAGCCCGTTGCGCGTCCTTCTGGGCGTCTGTGGGGGAATCGCCGCCTACAAGGCGGCGGAGTTGGTGCGCGCCCTGCGCGGAGCCGGCCACGAGGTCCGCTGTGCCCTGACTCGTAGCGCCGAGTCGTTCGTTACGCCGCTGACCCTGGAAGTGCTCAGTACCGAGCGGGTCTACCGCCAGGAGTATCTGCAACCAACCGAGACCGGTGAGGAGCTTCATGTCGAGCTCGCGGCCTGGGCCGAGGCGATCTGCGTCGTGCCCGCGACTGCGCACACGATCGGGCGGTTGGCACACGGACTGGCGGACGACTTCCTGACCACCACCGTTCTTGCGTTCGACGGTCCTATCATCGTCGCGCCTGCCATGCACTCGATCATGTGGATGCAGCCGGCGGTGCAGAGCAACGCGGAGCTGTTGCGCAAGCGCGGAGTCGCAATCGTCGGGCCGGTCATCGGGGAGCTCGCTTCGGGCGGGAGCGGCGTTGGCCGGCTAGTTGATCTGACGGTCCTTCTCGACGTGATCGAGCGTTCGCAAGGCAGTGGCGAGTTGGCGGGCTTGACGGTTCTGGTGACGGCCGGACCGACCCACGAGGCGATCGATCCGGTCCGCTTTTTGAGCAATCGCTCCAGCGGGAAAATGGGCTTCGCGCTGGCCGCGGAGGCGGCTCGCCGGGGTGCCCGTTCGGTGCTGGTCGCGGGGCCGGTCGAGTTGCCGACTCCCGCTGGGGTCGAGCGCATTGATGTGGTCAGCGCAGCCGAGATGCATGAGGCCGTGGAGCGCCGCGCGGCGCGGGCTGACCTGATCATCATGGTGGCGGCGGTGGGCGATTTTCGCGTGAGTTCGACGGCGCACCGCAAGCTCGAGAAGTCCGAGCTCAGCGGTGGCCTCAGCCTGCAGCAGACACCGGATATCCTCAAAGGACTGGCTGAATCCGCCCCTGGCGCCCTGCGTGTGGGCTTCGCCGCGGAGACGGAGAACCTCGAGGCCGGGGCTTGCCGCAAGCTGGAGCAGAAGGATGCGGCCTTCATCATCGCCAATGACGTCTCGCGCAGCGATATCGGCTTCGGCCAAAACGAGAACGAAGTGCTCGTCTTCTCCCGCGACGCCGAGCCACAGCTGATTCCAAAGGCAAGCAAGGACGCGATCGCGAGGTCCCTCTTCGACATCCTGGGGCCGGCCGTCCTGGCTCACGGCGCAGCGCTCTCGCGCGTCGCGAGTTGAGTCGATGAATCGGGCGCTGACACAAAGCGAGCGCCAGTGGCTCGAGTACTTCCGCGATCTCGGATTCGTCGATCTATATCTTCCGGCGGCAGCGGGTACGCGCGGGGAGGAGCCGGTGATCGAGGCCCCCGAGCCGAGAGTTGCGTCGGGGGTGCCGGGGAGCCTGTCGGAGAAGCTTGCCGCAGTGGCGGCGGAGGCGGCGCAGTGCACCGCCTGCAAGCTCAGCGACGGACGCCAACACGTCGTCTTCGGTAGCGGCAACCCCTCCGCCGACCTGATGTTCATCGGCGAGGGACCGGGGGCCGAAGAGGACCGCCAGGGTCTACCCTTCGTCGGGCCGGCGGGCGCCTTGCTGACCCGCATCATCAAGGCCATCGACCTCGAGCGCGACCAGGTTTACATCGCCAACATCGTCAAGTGCCGGCCGCCGGGGAACCGCAATCCTGAGCCTGACGAGGTTGCTGCCTGCAGCGGCTACCTGAAGCGGCAGATCGATCTGATTCAACCACGAGTGATCGTAGCGCTGGGGCGGGTGGCGGCGCAGACCCTGCTCGGGCGCAAGGCACCCCTGGGGCGCATGCGCGGCGAGTGGTACGACGTGTGCGGCATACCGACGCGCGTCACCTACCACCCGGCCGCCCTCCTGCGCAACGCGACGTATAAGCGCCCGACCTGGGAAGACATGCAGGCAGTGCGCGATCGATTGGCCGAGGAATCCTCGTAGCGCAGGACGTGGAGCAGCGTTGCTAGAATGTGTGGCATGGAACAGCAGACGAAACCGCTGGCGGCGACGGCGCCGTCGGTGGAGGCGGCGGAGCCCGAGATCAGCGTCATCATTCCGGTGCTCGACGAAGAGGGTTCGGTGGTCGAGTTGGCCCGGCGTATCGGGACCGTCCTCGACGCTGTCGGCCGTGACTTCGAGATCGTTTTCGTCGACGATGGCTCACGCGACGCCACCGCAGAGAGAGTGCGTGCGGCGCATGCTCGCGACTCCCGCGTCAAACTCGTCAGGCTGCGCCGAAACTTCGGCAAGGCGGCCGCCCTGTGTGCGGGCTTCGAGGCTTCGAGCGGGGCTCTGCTCATCACCATGGACGGCGACCTGCAGGATGAGCCGGCCGAGATTCCCCGTTTTCTCGAGAAGATGGAGGAGGGATACGACCTGGTCTCGGGCTGGAAGAAGGACCGGCAGGATCCGGCCAGCAAACGCTGGCCCTCGAAACTTTTCAACTGGGCGACTCGTCGGCTGGCCCAGGTCGATCTGCACGATTTCAATTGCGGTTTCAAAGCCTACCGACGCGAGGTACTCGACCAGATAGCGGTCTACGGTGAGCTGCATCGCTACATCCCGGTCTTGGCCAGTCGGCGAGGCTTCAGCGTCGGCGAGCTGGCGGTGGTGCACAATCCTCGAGAGCACGGCCGGAGCAAGTACGGCTGGGACCGCTACTACAAGGGGCTCCTCGACCTGATTACGGTGCTCTTCATTACCAAGTACACGCGGCGGCCGTTGCACCTCTTTGGCGCCATCGGGCTGACCTGCTTCGGCGCCGGCTTTGTCATCAACGCCTATCTGGCTATTCTCTGGAGTCTCGGCGAACCGCTCAACAACAGGCCGCTGCTACTGCTCGGTATTCTCTTGATGCTCGTCGGCATCCAGGTCCTGACGACGGGACTCATCGCCGAGATGATCACGTTCAAGAACTTCCGACGCACCGATACCTACAGCGTGAAAGAGCGTCTCGGTTGAGGATCCTCTTTCTGACCCAGACCTTCCCCCGATCCCCTGTCGACACGTCAGGCCCCTTCATTCGCGATCTCGCTCGCGGCTTGATCGGTCACGGTGATGAGGTGACGGTGCTCACACCTCATGCCGAGGGCGTGGCCGAGCGTTGGGAAGACGGCGGTGTCGAGGTACGCTCTTTCCGCTATGCCCCGGTGGGTAGCGAAGTGCTCGGGTACAGCCGGAGCCTGAGCGCCGACGAGAAGGTTCGGTGGCGAGCGGGCCTGGTGACGCCGCTTTACCTCTGGGGCGCCCGTCGTGCGGTGTCGGCGATGCTGCGCGAGCGCGACTACGATGTCTTACAGGGCCACTGGGTGGTGCCCAACGGCCTCGTGACGGCGCGGTTTGCCGATCGCCTGGTGGTCGGCACGGGGCTTCACGGCAGCGACGTCTTCATGGCCGAGCGAGCTGGCGTCCGTTCCTGGGTCGGGCGAAGCCTGCGGCGCTGCTCGTTCCTGACTGGCTGTTCTCCAGAGCTGGTCGACCGGGTGTGTGCGCTGGGTTTTCCACGCGAGCGCGCGGCGGTCATTCCCTATGGCGTGGACGTGGAGTTGTTCTCGCCCGATCCAGCACGGCGGGAGGTGTGGCGCCGGCGTCTCGGTATTCCCGCGGATGCAGTGCTCGCGCTCTCGGTCGGCCGCATGGTGAGCAAGAAGGGGTACCAGGTGCTGCTGCCGCTGCTGCCCGAGCTCCTGGCGGCGCACGACAAGCTGCACGTCGTGCTCGCCGGGGCCGGCGACCTGCTGGATGAGTTCCGGCGGCAGACCGAGGCGTGGAGCGGGCGGGTTCATCTGCCGGGCATCGTCCTGCGCGACACCCTGCCCGATCTGTACCGGGCCGCCGACGTCTTTGTCCTGCCGGCGGTGCACGATGCCAAGGGCAACGTCGACGGCCTGCCCAACGTCATCCTCGAGGCGATGGCGAGCGGCCTGCCGGTGGTTGCCTCGGGCATCTCGGGGATCCCTTTGGCGATCACCGACGGCGTGGAGGGGCGATTGGTGAAGGAACGAGACGGAGCGCAACTGGCTGGTGTGCTCGGCGCAGTGGTGGCTGACGCCGAGGTCCGCCGCGCCATGGGTCAGGCGGCGCGGCGCAAGGCCGTGGCCGAGCTCACCTGGAGAGTGGTTGCCGCGCGCTACCGTGCGGCCTACCAGGCGGGCCTGGCGAGTGCCGGGAGGATGAACGATGTTGCCTGAACGGAGCTTGGCCAGCGCCCTCGTGTGTTCGCGGACCGGCACGACCGCCTCGCTCGACGATCCTCAGTTTCTCTCTCCCACGGGAGCACCATGGTTGGTGGACTACGACCTGTCCGAAGTCGATGGGTCGGAGTTGGCGGCACGTTGGAGGCAGCGGCCGTGGTCGATGTGGCGCTACCGGGAGCTGTTGCCGCATCGTCGCGACGAGGACCGCGTGGATCTTGGCGAAGGCGGCACGCCATTGATCCGGCTTCGGCGCACGGTGCCCCGTGAGATCGAGGTCTTGCTCAAGGAGGAGAGCGGCAACCCGACCGGTTCTTTCAAGGCGCGAGGCCTCGCCATGGCCGTCCATCGCGCGAGGGAGCTCGGAGCTCCGGGTGTCGAGCTGGCGAGCGCGGGCAACGCGGGCCTGGCGCTGGCGGCCTACGCTGCGGCCCACGGACTTCCGGCCCGCGTCGCGTTACCCGAGGACGCACCGGCGAAGATCATCGCGCGGTGCCGCTACCACGGAGCCTCGGTACTGACCGCCGGCGGCACGCTGCTCGAGGCGGCTCGCCGGCTGGCCGACTTCGACGACGGCTACTGGAACATCTCGACGCTCAAGGAGCCCTATCGCGTCGAGGGTAAGAAGACCATGGGCCTCGAGCTCGCCGAGCAGCTCGGCTGGGGGCTGCCGGACTGGATTTTCTACCCGACCGGCGGCGGTACGGGCATCGTGGGCATGCAACGAGCCTTCGATCAGCTGGAGGAGTTGGGCTTGATCTCCGGCCGGCGACCGCGCTTCGTCGCCGTGCAGATGGCGGGCTGTGCCCCCATCGTGCGCGCCTTCGAGCGCGGCGACGACGTGGCCGAGACCTGGGCGGAGCCCAATACCCGTGTGTGGGGATTGCGCGTGCCGAAAGCCATCGGCGATTTCATCATCCTATCGGCCCTGCGGGACACGGACGGTTTGGCGATATCGGTGAAGGAGGATGAGGTCGGGCCGATCGCCGAGCGCATTGCTTGCGAGGAAGGCATGCTCATCGGGCCGGAGGGAGCGGCCTGCCTGGTCGCTCTCGAACGGCTGATTGCTAGCAAGATCATCGCTCCGGGGGACCGGGTCGTCGTCTTCCAGACCGGGCATCCGGCGAACTACTGAGCCGCGGGCTCCCCCACTCGCCGTAAGCGGTCGTGAGCGTGGTAGAAATATCCCTTGCGGCCGCGGTTGGCCGTTGTTTACCAAGGACACCGAGGAGGCAAGATGACGCAAGAACTGGTTTTGGTCGATGGCGCCCGGACGGCTATGGGTGCGTTCGGCGGATCGTTCGTCCGGCTGTCGGCCCTGGAGTTGGGGACGCGGGCGGCGACGGCAGCGCTCGAGCGTAGCGGCTACGGTCCGGACGAGATCGATCACACGGTGGTCGGCAACGCCCTGCAGACCTCGGCCGACGCGATCTACGGTGCGCGCCACGTGGCTCTCAAGGCCGGCGTACCCGACGAGGTCCCAGCGTTGACGGTCAACCGGCTCTGCGGCTCCGGCATCCAGTCGATCATCTCTGGTGCTCACCTGATTCTGGCTGGCGAGGCGACGACCTGCCTGGTCGGGGGGATGGAGAACATGTCGCAGGCCCCTCACTGCATATGGGGGGCTCGCGAGGGCTTCAAGCTCGGCCAGGGCAAATTGGAAGACCTGCTGATGGCGTCGCT
>JAPUJD010000056.1 GCA_027296385.1 Acidobacteriota bacterium
TCCGAAGGAAGGCCCACGACCGCGGCAAGAAGCGCGGCACACGGCGTAGATACTCCTCATACGGAGCTCCGAAGCGCTGCCTGAGTTCGCTCTCTTCCAGCAGGACGATCAGATAGATCCCGACGAAGCTCGCCAGGACGAGCCAGTAGATTCCGCGGTAGTTGAGGATCAGACTCCAGCCCGCGAGCCCGATCATCAGATCGAGGTAGCGCGGGTTGCGGGTCTGGCCATAGATGCCCTCGGTGAGCAGCTTTCCGGGATCGTCCTTGGCGAGCTCCGGCATGCCGACCAGGATCCGCAGCCTGAGGTGCTTGCGGCACTTGACCTCGATCACCGCCGCCAGGGCGTAGAACACCAGCCCGACGACCGCGAGCTGCCAACGGAAGGGATAGCGCGCTTCCAACACCGGCTCGCGAAACAGCCAGCAGACGTAGCCCACACCAGCGCCGACGAACGCCATCGCCGTGAAGGTCCAGGCCGGCCCAAGGCGCCGCCAAAAGGCGGCAAATGGGTGGACGAGGAGCCAGAAAAGGATAGCCGGCGGCAGCGTCAGCCACAGCATGAGGGAGATCCAGTAGCGGCCGTTTTCGATCCAGGCCCACTCGCTCATGCCCGCTCCCAACGCCGCGCCAGGCGGCGGGCAAGCGAGAGAAAGACCAGGCAGGCGCCTGACAGGACACCCACTTCGGGTGCGAGCCCCAACGCACCCTGTAGGGCCCCGGCCTGCGGATCGTCATACCAGAACACCTTGAGGAATCCATCGAGCGCCCAGCCGTTGAAGGTGAACTTGGCCACGATGTCCATGAATTCGGGCATGACGAAGCGCGGCACCATGCTGCCGCCGAGAGCCGACATGATGAGGATGACGATGGTCGAGACGCCGCCGAGCTGTGCCCTGCTGCGGCAGATCGTGGCCAGCATGATGCCGAAGGCCGAGGCGGCCGCGCCGGTGGCAACCGCCATGACGGCGAAGCCCAGCAGGCGCTTGGCGGTGAAGAGATCGAGCCCGAAGGCAAGCGCTCCCCAGACGAACATGACGACCACTTGAGCCACCCCGATCAGGGAGAAAAACAGCCACTTGCCGCCCAGGAGCTGCGCCATCTCCAGGTTGGTCGACAGCAACCGGTCGAGAGTGCCGGATTCCATGTCGTCGAGCAACGTGCCGGCGGCCCCGGACATCGAGAAGAGCAGGAACATCACGCCGATGCCGGCCGCGTAGTAGGCGACCATCGAAAACCGCTGGTCCCCGTCGTCGGCCTCGTCGTGGGCGGCCGTCACCTCGACCGTAACGAGACCGCCTGGTCCGTCGGCTCCGCCGGCGGCGCCGCCACCGCTCGACTCGATGAGCTGGGCGACGTTGGCGATCGCCGCACTCTGGCGCTCGGTCAGACCGCCCCCACCGTAATTGTCCAGCATCGCGAGGCCACGTTCCATCAGCACCGCCGGAGCGGCCTGAAAGGCGGCGGCTTGCAGGAGCCCGCTCACCGTGAACTGAGCCATCGGATTCGAGGCGTCGAAGATCACCTCGATCGCCGCGCCAGGCTGGCCGAAATCGCCATACCGATCGCCGAAGCCGGGCGGAATGACCACTGCCGCGGCCGCGCGGCCACCACGTACCTCGCGGTAGGCGCCGTCGCGACTCCAGGGTGCCGGCGTCGGCTTCCCCTCGCTCGGCTCCGGATTCCTCGCGACGGTGAGACCGTTCTGCCCGGCCAGCGCTTCGATCAGCGCTCTACTGATCGCCGTGCCGTCGAGGTCGACGGCGAGCACCTTCAACGTCTTGACGCCGCCACCACCGCCGCCTCCCGTGTTGCCGAAGATCATGGCGAAGATTGAGAAGAAGATCAACGGCAGCAGGAAGGTCAGGAAAAGCGCCACCCGGTCGCGCTTCAGGTTCGTCCAGCTCAGCCACATGACCGTGCCGATCATTCCCGCAGCTCCCGCCCGGTCAGATGGATGAATACGGCCTGCAAGCTGGGTGCGTCGATCTCGACATCGATAATGCGGCCGCCGGCACCGGCCACACGCTGGAGCAGAGCCGGCAGCTCACCCGCCACATCCGACACCGTACCGCGAAGGCAGGAGCCTTCAAGGGTGAGGCCGGCGGGCGGCGCCACCGGCTCGGCCAACTGCAGGGTCACCCGACGCCCGGGGCCAATCGTGTCCCGGACCAATTGCTGGAAGTCGCCGTTGGCAATATCAAGGCCGTGGTCGATGATGACGATGTGGTCGGCAACCTTCTGTGCCTCGTCGAGCTGATGAGTGGTCAGAAGCAGCGCCGCGCCCGCGTCGCGTAACTCGCCCAGCATCTCCCAGATGCGCTCGCGGCTCTGGGGATCGACGCCGACGGTCGGCTCGTCGAGCAGGATCACCTCCGGTTGGTGAAGCACTCCGCAAGCGATGTTGAGGCGCCGTTTCATGCCACCGGAAAAAGTGCCCACGCGATCGTGCCGGCGCTCCTCGAGGCCCGTCCACTCGAGAGCCCACTCGATGCGCTGACCAAGATCGTGCCAGCCCGAGCCGCTGAGCTCCCCCCAGAGCCGCAAGTTCTCGGCCGCGCTCAACAAGGGATAGAGGGCGATCTCCTGTGGCACCAAGCCGAGCTTGTGGCGCGCCGCCACCGCCGCTGGCGAGCCGTCCAGATCCTGACCGAGAAGCTCAATCGAGCCGCTGTCGAGTCGCACCCGATCCGTCACCGATCGCACTAGCGTCGTCTTGCCGGCACCGTTGGGTCCCAGCAGCGCCAGCCACTCGCCGCGCTCGAGGGTCAGCGAAGCTCCGTCGAGCGCCAGGGTCTCGTCGAAGCGCTTCTCGGCACCGTCGATTCTAAGGGCTAGGCTGGCGGTCACTTCGAGGCTCCGGGCCGTTCGACTACCATGATCCTACGGCAGCGCGTCACCGAAGCTTTCCGGGCGGCCCTCAGTGGACGACTTCGGTCTCGCAGAGAGTGAAGGGGGCGATATCGACGTCGAACAGATCGCCGCCCTCGGTCACCATCTGGTAGCTGCCCTCCATCTTGCCCACGTCGACCGACAGCGGGCAGCCCGAGGTGTACTCGAACGCCTCCCCGGGAGCCAGCACAGGCTGCTCTCCCACGACCCCCGGACCCTTCACCTCTTCCACCCGGCCCGTGCCGTCGGTGATGACCCAGTGGCGGGTCAACAACTGCACGGTCTCCGAGCTTTCGTTACGAATCGTCACCGTGTAGAGGAAGAACCACCGGCCCCGAGCCGGCTGCGAGCGCTGGGGATCGAACTGAGGATCGACCCTGACGCGAATCCCACGGGTTACCGCTTCGGAGGAGAACTCGGCTGTTCGGCTGGGCTTCACGACGGCCCAGTCTTATCACGAAGAGGCGACGGTAGCTGCTCGAACAGGAAGGCGTACTCGAATGCACGCTCGCGCAGATAGTCGTAGCGCCCCGAGGGACCGGAGTGTCCTGCGCCCATGTTGGTCTTCAGCAGCAGCACGCTGTGACCCGTCTTGAGCGCCCGCAGCCTGGCTACCCACTTCGCCGGCTCCCAGTACTGGACGCGAGGATCGCTGAGGCCCGCCGTGACCAGCATGTGTGGATAGTCGGCCGCGGTGACGTTGTCGTACGGCGAGTAGGAGAGCAGATGCTCGAAGTCCTCAACCTCGCGCGGGTCACCCCACTCCTCGTACTCGATCACGGTGAGCGGGATACTGTCGTCGAGCATCGTGTTGACGACGTCGACGAACGGCACATGGGCAAGGACGACCCGGAAGAGATCGGGCCGCAGGTTGACCGCGGCGCCCACCAACAGCCCACCGGCGCTCCCGCCGCGTATCGCCAGCCGGCGACTCGAGGTGTAGCCGTCGGCGATCAGGCGCTCGGCGACGGCGATGAAGTCAGTGAAGGTGTTGCGCTTGTCGAGCATCTTCCCGGCGTCGTGCCAGAGCTCGCCCAGCATCCCACCGCCGCGGACGTGGGCGATGGCATAGACGAACCCCCGCTCCAGCAGCGTCAGGTTCAGCGACGAGAAAGCGGGCTCGATGGTGGCGCCGTAGGCGCCGTAACCGTAGAGCAGGCAGGGGCTGGAGCCGTCGAGCTCGAGGCCCCGTCGATACACGATCGAGAGTGGGACCTCCACGCCGTCGGGCGCCGTGGCAGCTAGGCGTCGGGTCTCGTAGAGCTCCGGGTCGTACCCGCCCAGAACCTCCTGGCGCTTGCGGATCTCCAAGCGGCGGGTGGCCACTTCGTAGTCGAAGGTCGTCCACGGCGTGATCAGCGACGAGTAGACAAACCTGTAGTACGGCGTGTCGAACTCCAGGTTGCTGCCCGGCGCCACGGCGTAGACCGGCTCCGGCAGCTCGATCGTCTGCTCGCCCGAGCCGTCGAAGGGCCGCACCAGAAACCGCCCGAGGCCGTTTTCACGCTCGAGCACGACAATGCGATCGCGAAACACCTCGATGCTCTCGATGGTGACGTGCGCTCGATGGGCGACAAGCTCGTGCCAGCTCTCCATGCCGGTCTCGTCGAGCGCCGACTCCATCAGCCGGAAATTCTTGGCCTCGAGGTTGGTTCGCACGAAGAACCGGTTGCCGCGATGATCGATGTCGTACTCGACTCCCTGGCGGCGCCGAGCAAAGACCCGGAAGTTTCCGTCCGGCTGATCAGCCCGCAGAAAATGTGCTTCCGAGGTGGTGTTGCTGGCCAGGGAGATGACGAGGTACTCCCGGCTTCGAGTCAGGCCAACGGTGGCGAAGAAACGTTCGTCGGCCTCCTCCAGGACCACTTCGTCGTGGGAAGGCTCATCGCCGAGACGATGGCGGTGAACGCGGTACGGCCGATGGGCGGCATCGGTGGTCGTGTAAAAGAGCGTCCGGCTGTCGACTGCCCAGGCCAGGGAGTAGTAGACGCCCTCCAAGAGGTCGGCCAGCAGCATACCGCTCGCCAAGTCCTTGACTACCAGCTCGAAGTTCTCGGTGCCGGCGGTATCGAAGGAGTAGGCTACGAGCCGATGGTCCGGGCTGACGGCCAGATCGCCCAGGTGGAAGAACTCGTGCCCCTCGGCCAGCGCGTTGACGTCGAGGAGGATCTCCTCGCCCGCTTGGAGGTCACCGTGCTTGCGACAGTAGATCGGGTAGGCCTGGCCCTCCTCGGTTCGCGTGTAGTAGTAATACTCACCGTTCCGCGCTGGCGGCGAGCTGTCGTCCTCGAGAATCCGCCCCAGCATCTCCTCGTAGAGCGCCTCCTGCAGCCCCTCGGTTGGCGCCATCACCACCTCGGTGTAGGCGTTCTCGGCTTCGAGATAGGCCAGTACCTCCGGCGCCTCGCGATTGCGTAGCCAGTGATAGTCATCGACCAGCTCGCGGCCGAAAATCGAGGTGGTGTGTCCGACCCTCCTGGCGAGCGGTGGCTCGGGGCTCGTTTGCCGGCAGTTCACGACCTCGCGCCGGGGCTTCCAGTCCCGAGCCTGCCCAGGACCTCGAGGCGCTCCAGATGGGCGACGATCTGGCGTATCGCGAGCGGCACGGCCTGCTGCGGCAGGTCATCGTAGACCTCGGGCAGCATCGCTGCGGGGTCGCGCAAACCCCGGCACCAAGCCCGGAAGATGCGCTCTTCGCGCCAGCGCCGATGCTCGCGATACTCGCGCAACTTGCCCAGGGCGTCTAGCATCGTCGGGCCGTGGCCGGGGAAGAGCGTTCGCGGGGCAATGTCACGCAGTTGCTCGAGCGTGCTCAGGTATTGCTGCATGTTGCCTTCGGGCGGATCGATCACGATGGTGCCAAAGCCGGCGAGCACGTCGCCCACGAGCAACGAGCCCAACTCCTCGTGGAGGAAACAGAGATGACCGCGGGCATGACCCGGAGTGTGAATCGCCCTGACCGTGAAGGGCCGCCCAGGGCTCCCGAGGTCGACCACGTCGCCATCGGCGATCTCACGATCGACCCTCAGCCGGCCGGCCAGCCTGACGGCCGTCTCGGCGTGGGCGGCGATCGGTACTCCGAGGCGCTCGCGCAGGGCCGCCGCGCCGCCCACGTGATCCGGATGATGGTGCGTCAGCCAGATCTCGCGCACCTCGCGCCCGAGCTTCTCTCGCGCCGCCTCGACCCCGGCGGCGAGCCAGCCGATCTCACGTCCATGGGGTGAGCCCGGATCGACGATCACGCACGATTGGTTGCCGAGCAGATAGCAATTCGTGAACTCGGCCGGTGGCAGAGTCGGGGTGCGCACCGGTAGGAGGATCACGCCGGGGCGGAACTCGACGACCCGGAAGGGGCCGATGTTGACCTCATCCGGATGGTGCAGCCGGTCGAGGCCGTCAACGGGGCCGTCCTCCTCCAAGACCCGCATGAGATGGAGGATCGGCGGCGCGACGAGCGCCCTCCCCTGGCGCCAACGAGCTACTGCTCGGGTCGGTCGAATCCACTCGCCGCCGGCCGCTTCGCGGCTGTCCGCAACCGGCTGGATCGCTTCTTGGGCTGTCCACTCGAGCAAGAAAAAACGGTTGTCGAACCGCACCGGCCCCAACGGCGGTGTCAGCCAGCGGCCGGCGTAGACCAGACGCGAGACATCGAGGTCGACTGCGAGCTCCCGCAGGACCTCGGCGAATCGCAAC
Organism: Acidobacteriota bacterium; assembly: GCA_027296385.1. Lineage (GTDB taxonomy): Bacteria > Acidobacteriota > Thermoanaerobaculia > Multivoradales > JAHEKO01 > CALZKB01. Next base: position 6,585 of record JAPUJD010000056.1, read on the forward strand.
TCTTTCGAGCTCAGCGCCAGGCGGAGCTCGCTACGACGTTGCTCGGAGACCGCGCCGACGGCCAGACCCGGCAGCACACCCGTCTCTTCGAAGAGCTCCCGCAGGGCGGCAACCGCGACGCCAGGCGCCAGGATCGGCCCGAGCTTGCCGACCCCCTCGATGACTGCCGGCGGCAGGGCCGCGGCCGGCGAGACGCCGGCGGCAACGGTCGGCTCGCTCCTGAGGTGGAACCTGCCGTCGCGACTCGACACCCCGCCGCCCGGGAAGGCGTGCCAGCCGCCCATGAACGCCATGCCGCGTGCCCGCTCGATCCAGAAAACCTCGAGTTCGCGACCGCTGCCCCGCCAGAGCACGACGCTGGCGGAGTCTCGAGGGGGCGAGGGAGGCGACGACTCGACTCCAGCGACATTGGCCAGAACCTGGTCGTAGAGCGAGGTGGCTTCCATCCGGAGTGCTTATAACACAGCCGACAGCTTGAACAGCGGCGGCCTCGGCGCTAGATTGCGTCCATGCCACGGTTCCCCCAAGTCAACCCCTCGGTCCGCTCGATGCCGGGTACGGTCTACTCGTCCCTGGCCCAGCGACTGGCCACCTACGACGGCCAGGTCTACCCCCTGCACGTTGGTGACACCTGGATGGAGCCGGCGATCGGCTGCCGCATGCAAGACCTCAAAGAGGCTGACTACCCGGGCCTGCATCGCTACGCACAGCCCCAGGGGCGGCCGGATCTCCTCGCCGCGCTCGCCGAGAGGACTACCCAGCGCACGGGCATCGAAACGACGACCGACGACATTCTGGTGGCAGCCGGCGCAACCGGTGCCCTCGGCGCCGTCGCCGGCGCCCTGCTGGAAAACGGTGACGAGGTGCTGATCCTGGCCCCGTTCTGGCCGCTGATCTCCGGCATCGTCAGCTCCTTCGGCGGACGGCCCGTGCCGGTACCCTTCATCGGCCGGGCCGATTCGGTCGAGACCGCGGTCGAGATCGTCGAGGAGCGGCGTTCGACGCGCACCGTGGCGCTCTACCTCAACACCCCGAACAACCCCACCGGCAGAGTGCTGCCCGGCGAGTGGTTGGAAGCGCTGGCCGAATGGTGTCGGCGCCACGAGCTTTGGCTGATCTCCGACGAAGTCTACGAGGACTACGTGTTCGACGGCGAGCACGTCTACACGCGGCCCTTCGCGCCCGAGCGCACATTCTCAGCCTACTCCTTCTCCAAGGCCTACGGCATGGCAGGCAATCGCTGCGGCTACGTCGTGGGGCCGACCGACGTGATGGGCGACCTGCGCAAGATCAGCACCCACACTTTCTACTCGACCCCCACCGCCGCCCAGATCGCCGGGCTGCGGGCTCTCGAGTTGGGCGACGAGTGGATCGCGAATGCGCGGGCCAGGTACCTGGAGCTCGGCAGCCAGGCGGCCGAGCGCCTCGGCGTCGAGCCGCCCAGCGGCAGCACCTTTCTTTTTCTCGACGTCGCCGAGCACCTCGATGACCGCGGGCTCGGCGGCTTCCTCGAGGCCTGCGCCGACCGCGGGCTGTTCCTGGCGCCAGGCCCGAGCTTCGGCCCCTACCCCACCCACGTCCGGGTCTGCTTCACCGCCGCCGAGCCCGC
>JAPUJD010000057.1 GCA_027296385.1 Acidobacteriota bacterium
GTATAACCGAAGTCGTAGGCCCGGGTGAAGAACTGCCGGTTGCCCTCGATGCGGCGCGCAGCCAAGAGCTCCTCGCTGCGAATCAGCCCCAGGCCGACGCCGAGCTCCGGCCCGATCAGGTTCTGCCCACCCTCGCCGCGCGACAGCGAAAGATACGCCGCCTCACCGCCCAGGCCGGCGACCAGCGTCAGCAGACTCGAGTCCTCGTCGTCCGGATGGGCGCCGATGACGAGCACGCGGGCGTGCTTCGCCAGCCGAGCCAGAGCTTCGTCGACCACCTCCACTCCACCGGTGCGGGGCGGCGCCAGTGGATCCAGGCTCGTGGCTGCCTGCCCGGCAGTCGCTAGTCCCAGTCCCAGCCCCAAGAGCCCGAGAATCATCCTGTGCGACGGCATCCGCGCATTGTACTGACCACGGGCCCCTCACGATCACCGGCGACGTGGATCGAGTTAAGCTCCATCGCCATGCATGCCGACCCTCCGTCCGCGACCGCTCTCAACGCCTATCGCCGCTGGGGCTACCTCGAAGCTGATCTCGACTGGCTCGGCCGGCTGCAACCCCTCGACCATGCCGAGCTGACCGACGCTCCGGAGGACGAGGTCGCGCGCCGGGCCTACTGCGGCACTCTCGCCGTCGAGTTCATGCACATTCCCGACCCGGCCCGGCGGCAGTGGATCCAGGAGCGCATGGAAGGCTCGCCTGGCGAGGTCGACCAGAAGGGCATCGTCGATCGCCTGATGCGTGCCGCGATCTTCGAACAGCTGCTGCAGAAGCGCTACCTCGGCAACAAGCGCTTCTCGATCGAGGGCCTCGAGACTCTGATCCCGTTGCTGGCCGAGATGCTCGAGAGCGCCGCCCTCAACGATTGCGATCGCGCGGTCCTGGCGATGAGCCATCGCGGTCGCCTCAACGTCATGGCCCACATCGTCGGCAAGGACTACACCGATCTCTTTGCCGGCTTCGAAGACGTCGACCCGCGCAGCATCATGGGCGCCGGCGACGTCAAGTACCACTTGGGGGCCACCGGCAGATTCGAGACCCGCGACGGCCGTTCGATCGGCATTCACCTGACGTCGAACCCGAGCCACCTGGAGGCGGTCAATCCGGTGATGATGGGGCGCACCCGGGCCAAGCAGGATCGGCTCAAAAGTGACGACGCCCAGCATCGCATCGTGCCCATTCTCATGCACGGCGACGCCGCCTTCGCCGGCCAGGGCATCACCGCCGAGACCCTGAATCTGGCCTCGATCGAGGGTTTCTCGGTCGGCGGCACGATGCACGTCATCGTCAACAACCTGATCGGCTTCACGGCCGAGCCACCCGCCCTTCACTCCTCGCGCTTCGCCTCCGACGCCGCCAAACGGCTGCCGATTCCCATCTTCCACGTCAACGCCGAGGACCCCGAGGCCGCGGTTCACGCCGCCCGCATGGCTGCCGACTACCGCTACGCGTTCTCGAGCGACGTGGTCGTCGATCTCATCGGCTACCGGCGCCACGGTCACAGCGAGATCGACGATCCCACCCTGACCCAGCCGGTGCTCTACGCCGTGATCAAGGAGCGGCCGCCGCTGTGGGAGAGCTACTCCGAGCGCATCGACGTCGACACGAAGAAGATCCGCGCCATGGCCGAAGAAATCCGCCAAGAGCTCGGCGCCGCCAAGGACAGGGCCGCCGAGCTGACGACGATCCCGCTGCTGCGCGAGTTGCCGCACTACTGGGGAGCCTTCGCCGGCGGCAAGTACGACCCCGACTTCGAAGTGCCGACCGAGCTCGCGCCGGCCGAGGTGGCCGCCCTCGGCGAGCGCCTCGTACGGTTGCCGGACGACTTCAACGTACACCCCAAGGCGCGGCGATTGCTCGACCAGCGCCTGGAGATGGCCCGGGGCGACCGTCCGATCGACTTCGGCATGGCCGAGGCCCTGGCCTACGGCTCATTGGTCGAGGCCGGGGTGCCGGTACGCATCTCGGGCCAGGACAGCCGCCGCGGCACCTTCAGCCACCGCCACTTCGTCCTGCTCGACACCGAAAGCGGCGAGGACTACTGCAGCCTACGGCACCTGGCGCCCGATCAAGCGTCGTTCGAGATCTACGATTCGGCGCTCTCCGAGGCCGCCGTGCTCGGTTTCGAGTACGGCTACAGCCGCGACTACCCGGAGGCCCTCGTCGCCTGGGAGGCCCAGTTCGGCGACTTCGCCAACGGCGCCCAGGTGATCTTCGATCAGTTCGTCACCGCCGGCGAGGACAAGTGGGGCCTGCTTTCCGGCCTCGTCGTCCTCTTGCCGCATGGCTTCGAGGGCCAGGGTCCAGAGCACTCGAGCGCCCGCATCGAGCGCTTCCTCCAGCTCGCCGCCGAGGACGCCATCCAGATCGCCCAGCCGTCGACCGCGGCGCAGTACTTTCACCTACTACGCCGGCAGGCCCTGCGCCGCTGGCGCAAGCCCCTGATCGTCTTCACCCCCAAGAGCCTGCTGCGCCACGCCGCCGCCACCTCCGCGGTCGCAGCCCTGGGGCGGGAGGGCTTTCTCGAAGTGATGCCGGAGCGCCAGGTCGAGCACGCCGAGCGCGTGTTGCTGTGCACCGGCAAACTCGTCCATGAACTGCGCGCCGAGCGCGCCCGGCGCGGCGCCGAGGGCACCGCCATCGTCGCCCTCGAACAGCTCTACCCCTTCCCGCGGCGCCAGCTAGAGGCCGAGCTCGATCGCTTCGCCGACGCCCGCGACATCATCTGGGTGCAAGAAGAACCGGCCAACATGGGGGCGCTGTTCTTCGTCGTGCCCCGCCTCGAGCCCCTCACCCGCAGCCGCCACGTCCGCACCATCAAACGCTCCGCCTCCGCCAGCCCCGCCACCGGCTCGCACAAGGCCCATCAGATGGAACAGCGAGCCCTGATCGAGCTCGCCTTCAGCTGATCCGACCCCGGATTCCCCGGCCGGGGCCAGATTGACCACCGCTCCAAGCTCTTGGTAGCCTCTTGCGCCATTGGGAGATCGTTCAATGGTAGGACACACGGCTCTGACCCGTGGAATCGGGGTTCGAATCCCTGTCTCCCAGCCACTTATTATCTTGCCAAGCTGGCTGCTAGCCCCTCCCGACCAGCGCCAGCGCCCGATCGATCCTGGCAACGCAGGCGTCCCTGCCCAGGATCTCCAGGATCTCGAACATCCCGAAGCCGACCGTCTTGCCGGTCACGGCGACGCGCAGCGCGTGGATGACCTGGCCGAGCTTCACATCGCGCGCCGCAACGTAGTCGCGCAGTGACTGTTCGAGGGTCGCGGCATCGAAGGCCTCCGCCGTTGCGAGTTCGTCGCGGAACCCGGCCAGCAGATCGGCGGCACCCTCCGAGGAGCGCAGACGTTTCTCCAGCCCCGCCTCATCGTAGGCGAAGTCGTCAGTGCCAACGAAGAACTCACGGTAGTTCAAAATATCCCCGGCAACCACCAACCGATCACCCGCCGCCTCGACAATGTCCCGCACTCGCGGCCGGGATGACTCGACCGCGCCCACCTCGAGCAGCCCCGCGGCGATCAGGAACGGCAGCACCATCTCGAGGCGCTGCTCGAGCGGCGTCAGCTTCATGTAGTGCTCCTGAAACGCCATCAGCTTCTGCGGATCGAAACTCGCCGACGACTTGCCCACCCGCTCGAGAGAGAAGTTCTCGATGCTCTCCTCGCGGCTCAGGAATTCGGTGTGATCGTCGAGCGACCAGCCCAGGAGCAGCAGATAGTTGACGATCGCCTCGGGCAGATAGCCGACTTCACGGTAGAAATCGACCACCACCGGGTTGAAGGTCTCGACCGTCATCTCGAGACCGATGGCCTCCGCGATCGCCCTGCCGTGCTCGTACATGCGGGCGAAGTCGGGATTCCTGAGGTACTTGTCGAGCTTGCGCTTGGAGAGCTTGGTCTTGCTGCCCGGCTCGGCGACCACCGGCAGATGCGCGTAGCTCGGCAACTCGTAGCCCAGCGACTGAGCGATGAAGATCTGGCGCGGCGTGTTCGAGAGGTGCTCTTCGGCGCGGATGACGTGCGAGATCTCCATGTCGTGATCGTCGACCACGCTCGCCAGGTGGTAGATCGGCGTGCCGTCGGCCCGCAGGATCACGTGGTCCTGCTCCCGGGCCCACTCGAACTCCACCTCGCCGCGGATCAGGTCCCGGAACCGGCAGAGGCCTTCCCGCGGCATCTGGAGCCGCACCACCCCTTGGCGGCCCTCGGCCTCGTAGCGCTCCCGCTCGGCGGCGGTCTCCGCCATCCACCGCCGGCTGTAGATGAAGCGTCGCTTCTCCCGCTCGGCGGCCTGGCGCTCGGCGCCCAGCTCGTCGGCGGTCGCGTAGTCCCGGTAGGCGTGTCCCCGCTCCACCAGGGCCTCGGCGGCGGCCCGGTAGCGGTCGAGCTTCTG
>JAPUJD010000058.1 GCA_027296385.1 Acidobacteriota bacterium
CGTCCTCATCGCGTAGCTCCCAACCGCTCGACCAGGGCCGTCAACTCGCTCAGCTCGTCGATCGTATGATCCGGCCTCGGCCCCCCGGCGTCCTCACGGCGCAGCCAGACCGTGGTGACTCCAGCGGCGCGGCCGGCGGCGATATCGCTCTCCCGTCGATCGCCAACCATGAGAGCCGCCTCCGGGGTGATGTCCAAGGCGGTGAGGGCGTAGCGGATCATCGCCGGTGACGGCTTGCGATGCCCGTCGTCGTAGCTGAAATGGAAGGTCTCGATCCACTCGGCCAGGCCTTCGCGCTCGAGGATTTTGCGGTACAGCGCTCCCGGCATCGGCACGTTGGATACCACTCCCAAACGCAGGCCGCGCCGGTGTAGCTCGCGCAGGGTGTCGACAGTATCGTCGAAAGCCGTCAGCATCTCGCCGTAAGGGCGAAACCAGGTTCCGAGCAGGGTCGCGTCATGAAGGCGGATACCGGCGCGCCGCCGCAGCCGGGTCAGATGCGGCTTCCAGTCCGCCTCGTGGCCGTGCTCGTAGCGCTTGTCGTACTCCTCCCGCCATGGCGCGAACAACAAGCGATCGAGGTCGGCCTCCCGCACGCGCCCACCGCGGTTGCGGATCAGGCTCAGCAACGCTTGCCGGCCGCGCCAGTCGAAGCGGGACTCGGGCAGCCCGCGGGCGTTCTCGAGCCCGATCAGGACACCGCCCATGTCGAACAGCACCGCCCGGATCACCTTTGGCAGCCTCCGCAGTAGAAGGTGCTGCGGCCCGACTGCACGATCCGTCGGATCGACTTGCCGCATCGCGAGCAGGCCTCTCCCTCTCGGTCGTAGACCTCGAGCACGGTCTGAAAGTACCCGCTGTTGCCCTCGCCGTCGACGAAGTCGTTGAGCGTCGTGCCGCCCTGGGCGATCGCGTCTTCCAGCGTCGAGCAGACAGCCTGTGCCAGCGCGTCCCAGCGCCGCGGCGCGATCCGGGCCACGGACCGTTTGGGGTGTATCCCCGCCCGGTGCAGTGCCTCGCAAGCGTAGATGTTGCCGACCCCGACGACGACGCGACCATCCATCAAGAAGTTCTTGACCGGGCCGCGGCGCCTCTCGGTGGCAGCAGCGAGGACCTCGCCGGTCAGTCCTCCAGCCAGGGGCTCGGGACCGAGGTGGGCGAAGTGCGAGTCCTCGAACAGGGTCGCCGTCGGCAGGGCTAGCACCAGACCGAAACGGCGCGCATCGCTAAAGCGCAGCCTCTCGCCCCCGTCGAGATGGAACGCCAAGTGCTCGTGCTTCTCTTTCGGCACCTGGCTCCCGGCCAGGGTCAGGCGGCCGCTCATCCCGAGATGCACGACGATCGAGTCGTCGCCTTCGAGGTCGATGAGCAAGTACTTGCCGCGGCGGCCCAGACCGGTGATGCGGCGATTGCGAACCACGGCTGCCAGACCCTCGACGTCGACCGGCTCGCGCAACGCCGGGTTCGTCACCTCCAGGCCGATGATCGTCCGCCCCAAGAGGCGCGGCGCAAGGCTGCGGCGCAAGACCTCGATCTCCGGAAGCTCGGGCACGCGGCGATTCTACGTCGCCGTGCGCCGGGACGCCGAAACCTATGACGCAGGTCCCGCCAGCTCACTCACGAGAGCCGCGAGAACCGCTCGCGGTCTCCTGCTGCCGCCCTTGAGCGCGACCTCCGCCTCCAAGGTCCTGGCCGGCAGCCTCGCCAGAAGTTCCGCCGGCAGCCGCGAGGCGGCGAGATAGGCCCGATGGAGCCGGAAGGGATGGAGTCCGGAGAGCGGGTTCTTGCCCAAGCCCGGCCGGTCCTCCTGCAAACGAGGGGCGAGCTCGCTTTTGAACCGGCTGTAGCTGCGCTCGCCGCGGGCAACGCCCACCACCCGGGCCATGCCGGCGACCGCGGTCAGCTGGCGCGCGAACTCGGCCAGGAGACCAAAGAAAGACAGCCGGGCCCCGATCGGATCATCGGCCGCCGCCAGCAGGCGATCGATCCGGTGCAACGCCGCCGCAGCACGGCCGGCGCCGATGTCGTCGAGGATCTTCCACACATCCTCCTCACCGCGGTCGTCGACCGCTGTCTCGACCAGCTTGCGGTCGATAGAGCCCGCCGCGCCGGCCAGGTGAGCCAGCTTGCGATACTCCGCCGCTAGCCGCTCGGTACTGTCCGCTCGAACTCCGCCACCGCCCCGGCCATCCTCCTGCCGCAGCGTGCGCCGAGCCAGCTCCTGCAGCGCATCGGCCTGCATCGCCACTCCGGTCTCTCGCTCGAGCTCGGCCGCCACCGCGCCGAGCCCGTCCCACCCTCTGCGCGTAGCCTCCACCTGGCCGGCCTCGAGCCACGCGCCGCTCTCCTTCACCGCCGCCACCAGGGGATGATCGGCGGCAACCGAGCGCTCGACCAGGACGAGGGCGTGGCCCGGAGGCAGGCCGCCGGTAATGAGCTCGGAGAGCTCTGCCAAGTCGGTCTCGGCCCAGCCCACCAGCTCGGCCGCGCGCGCCGCGGCCAGCAGCTCGCCGAGTCCGCTCTTGAGGTCTTCGACCTGGCGCTTGCCACGTGGCCGATTGCGGCTCCTGCGGCGATAGACCGCCCCACCCTGGTAGGCCCAGGCGGGCAGCTGCGCCACCACGTCCTCCGGCGGCCCCTGGTAGGGGTCGACCTGGAAGAGACGCAGCGCCTGCAGGAGGCGACTGGCGGCCCGGCGCTCGTTCATTGCCAGCTCGTCACGACCGATCGGCAACGCCTCGGCAGCATCGTCGATGAGATCGGCGACGCCGCGGGAGTCGGCCAGGATTCGACTCTCTACGACCAGCACGACCTTGCCGCTGCCGAAGAGCGACAGCGTTCGCAGATCCGCCAGCACCGGCCCCAGCGAGGCTGGCCGGCGCTGAGTATCCACCTCGCAGCCGATGCGCTCGGCCAGCGCGGTCGCTATGCGCTGGGCTATCGGCTCCGCGACCACCCGATCCCCGCTGACGAGGTAGAGGGAGTCGAGGCGCCCCTGGGCGATCTTCTCGAGAATGGCCTCGGGCACGGAAGTATCGCCGTCAGGCGCCAGCGCTGTCGTCGTCGACAGCCCACACCGGGCGCTCATGCACGCCGAGCGCCTCGGGGGACAGCGTCTCCTCCTCGAAGTCGAGCTCGAGCCCGTTCCAGGTGCCGCAACTATCGCACCGATCGGCCCAGTCTTCACGCCTCTCGCCGCACGAAACACAAATGTATTCGGCTCGCCGGACCCCCACCTGCCGCAAGGCGGTACGGTAGGCCTCGACCGCCAGAGCTTCCTCTCCCCGACGCTCGTGAATGCGACCCACCAGATAGTGGTACGTCGGGGATCGACGGAAACTGGCCGCTAGCGGCTCGAGTGCGCGGAAGGCCTCGTCGTGCATCTCCAGTCGATAGTAGAGCCGCCCGAGGAAGAAGCGCGGCAGGAGGTCGTTCGAAGCCTCGCCGATGAGCTCGTGCAGCGTATCGATTGCCTGCAGCGGATTTTCCCGCTCGATGAAGTGATCCTCGATGCGCTGCAGGAACACCGGGCGACCGCTGTCGAGAAAGCCGCTACGCCAAGCAGGAACCGCCCGTTCCTCCTCCCCCATGGCCAGTAGGATCTCGCCGCGGAGAATCAAGGCCGGGAGGAAATCCGGCGCTTCGGTCAGGATAGCCTCTGCCTTCTCCAGGGCCACCGAATGACGATCGGCCGCCAAGGCTGCCACTGCCGCCTCGTAGTCGAGGCCGCGGCGCAGTTGCTGCTCTCGATCGGCCGGCCGGCTGCCGCCTTCTTCGAGCAAAGCGTCCGCGCGCTCCTGGAGCTGCCCGGCCAAACTCCAGTCGCGCGTCAGCAAAGCTTCGTCACGGCGCCGCCGAATGATGCTCAGTCCCTGGCCCGGAAAATCGCGCAGAACGCGATCGAAGATCTGCTCGGCCACCTCGCTGTCGCCCTTGGCTTCGTAGTCCTTGGCCAATTCGTAGAGCGCCGCCACGCCCTGGGGGTACAGAACGGATAGGCGCCGATGCACTTCGATCGCTTCATCGTGGCGGTCGAGCTCCCTGAGCGCCTCGCCGTAGTAGAGGAGAGTGCCGAAATTCTCGGGCTGTTCGGTCAGGAGAGCTTCGAGCTCGGCCGCCGCCTTGCCCCACTGGCCGTCGGCTCGAAAGTCGATGGCGCGCCTGAAGCCGCCTCGAAGGCTCTTGGCCTCCCGGTGGAGACGGCGATCGCGCCGCTCCTGCAGGTCGCGCTTCAAGGACTGAGTGAGCAGGACGGATACAGCAGGCAGAAACCCGGCCAGGAAAACGATGATCAGCACCCCGTACAGAGGCACCGACGTGGCGGGCGAGAGAGAAAAACGCTGGCTGAGGAGCTCTTCGTTCTGGCTGCTGAGATAGGAGACGGAGACGACGACGGCCAACGCGAACAGGATACTCGCGAAGGTTTTGAACCGCATCTAGTCCGTTTCCAAGAGGCCTTGTTCCACTCTTTCCTGGCAGTCGATACAATAGCGCGCCCAGGGCACCGCCTTCAAGCGAGCCGGAGGAATCTGGCTGCCGCAGGGTTCACAGATCCCGTGCAAGCCCGCTTCCAGGCGATCGAGCGCCTCGTCGATCTCACGCAGCATGTCCCGCTCGCTACCCGACAGAGCGAGCATGAACTCGCGGTTGTAGGCGTTATTGGCGCGGTCCACGAGGTCGTCGGCACCATCGCTACCGCTGCTTTGCCCAACCTCGAGGTCGTGCTCATAGAGATCGACGATCTGCTGGCGCTTGATGTCGAGCTGTTTGCGCAGCCTTGTCGCGGCCGTCTTACTGAGTTTCTTGGTAGCTGTCGTGGTACTGGACAAAGGATACTCCCTCCCCGATCCGAACAATGACCCTATAACGGCCGCCGATGGTACTTGATTCCTTCATTGATGGATAGAGCTCGGTAGAGCTGTTCGTAGAGCACCAGTCGAGCGAGCTCATGGGGGAGAGTCATCGGGCCCAGAGACAAGCGTTCGCGGCACTCGCCGAGGAGTCCGTCGTCGAGGCCCAGGTCCGAGCCCAACAGGAAAGCGATTGAATAGGGCCAGTCCTCTTGTAGGCGCCGCAGCCACTGTGCGAGCTCGCTCGACGAGCGCTGCCGCCCCCGCCGATCGAGGGCCACGGTCCAGGCCCGGTCCGGCAGGGCCTGCCGCAGAGCCCCGGCTTCGGCAGCCAGGCGCTGGCGGCCCGCTCCGGTTCCGGCCTTGACCGTACGCTCGCGGAAAGACAGAGAGCGTTCGATACGCTCGCGATAGCGCCCACAAAGCCCGTCCCACTCGTCCCGTTGATGGCGACCCGCCCAGATGACGACAATCTCGCGACCCATCGACGAACGTTACACCCTGGCGCTCCTGCCACCGGTCCGCGGCAGAAGTCCGCGCGGACTTCTGCCGCGCCCTGCTAGAGTTGCGCCTCGATGGCTCGAACTTCACAGGAAGAACAAAAGCGCCGACGGCGCAGCCGACTCCTCAAGGGATTGTTGCTGGGCGGTGCCGCGATCGGGCTGCCTGCCCTCGCCAACGTGCTGATAGCACGGCGCAATCGCCGCCTGGAGGCCGCGGCCTGGGGACGGCCGAGGCGCTACGCCTGGGAGTTGGGCGAGATCTCCTACCAGGATCTCGGCAGCGGCGAGCCGCTAGTGCTAGTGCATTCGCTCGGACCGGGTCACGACAGCGAAGAGTGGCGAGCCGTAGCCGTAGAACTGGCCGAGCAACATCGGGTGTTGGCGATCGACCTGATCGGTTGGGGTCGCTCAGACAAACCGGACGCCGCCTATGACGGTGAGTTCTACATCAAGTTCCTCGGTGACTTTATCGAAGACGTCGTGGGCCAGCGCTGTATCCTCATCGGGGCCGGCTTGAGCGCTGCCTACGCGGTTCAAGTGGCTGTCGATCGGCCCGAGTCGATCAGCGCCGTCGGTCTGGTGGTGCCCTCGGGCATCGACGCAGGCGACGACGAGCCCGACCTCAAGGACGCACTCGTCCACTGGCTTCTCCGCACGCCGGTGTTCGGCACCTCGGCCCTCAATCTCTACACCAGCCAGACGGCCCTCGGACAATACCTGCGGCGCGAGGTTCTCGCCGCGCCGGAACGAGCCGACGCGGCGCGCGTCGACCACCTCTATCGCTCGAGTCATCAACCGGGCGCACACGCCGCTTTGGCCGCCTATCTGAGCGGTTACTCGAACCATCGCGCGGTAGAGGCCCTCGGCCGCCTCCACCTGCCCCTGTGGCTGGTCTGGGGCCGGGCGGCCAAGAACCCGCCTGTCGAGACTGCCGACCTCTGGCTCCAGCGCGCGCCGCAGGCCGAGCTCGAAGTCTTCGAGGACAGCGGCAATCTGCCGCACCTAGAAGAGCCCAAGGCCTTTTCCCGCAGCCTGATGAGCTATCTCGAGCACCACGCCGAGCCGGCACTCCCCCTCGACTGAACGAATCTCTACTCCATGGCAGGTATCTTCAAGGCCTACGACGTGCGTGGGGTCTATCCAGAGGATCTGGACGAAGATCTCGCGCGCTCGATCGGTATCGCTTTCCAGCACGTGCTCGACGACACGGACCGAGCCCATGGCAACACCGTCATCGTCGGCCGCGACATGCGCGCCAGCAGTGCGTCCCTGTCGGAGGCCCTGATCGACGGCCTGACAACCACGGGCTTGGATGTGCTCGACATTGGCCTGGCGACAACTCCGATGAACTACTTCGCCGTTGGCCACCTCGAAGCCGCCGGCGGCATCCAGGTCACGGCCAGCCATAATCCGGGCCGCTACAATGGCCTCAAGTTCAGCCGCCACGCTGCCCGGCCGGTTTCCGGAGACTCCGGCATCGAGCTCATGGAGAGCTCGATCGCCGCGGGCGACCTCCCGCGCGCCGAGAAGCGCGGAACGCACCGCCGGACCGATATCTTCCAGACCTACGGCGAGCACGTACTGTCCCATCTGCGCCGACCGGCCGATGCCCGCCCACTCAAGGTCGCGGTCGACGCGGCCAATGGCATGGGAACCATCTACCGACCTCTGCTCGAGCGCTTGGGGATCGATCTCGTGCCACTCTATTTCGAGCTCGACGGGACCTTCCCCAACCACGAGGCCAACCCGCTCAAGCTCGAGAACCTAAGCGACCTGAGCGCTCTCGTGCGCTCCAGCGGCGCCGATCTGGGAGTGTGTTTCGATGGCGACGCCGATCGTGCCGCCTTCATGGACGAGCAGGGAGAGCCCGTGGGCAGCGACCTCTCGACCGCGCTCATCGCCGGAGAGATACTCGAACGTGAGCCGGGGGCCGCCATCATCTACGATCTGCGCTCGTCACGCGCCGTCGCCGAGTACATTCGTGAGCACGGTGGCGAGCCCGTGCGCGAGCGGGTAGGCCACAGCTTCATCAAGGCAACGCTGCGCCGCCGCAACTCGCCCTTCGGCGGCGAGCTGGCCGGCCACTACTACTTCCGGGACAACTTCAACGCCGATTCCTCTCTGATGGCCGTCATCGAGATCCTCAACCTGCTGTGGAAGTCCGGCCAGTCGATGTCCGAGCTCGCCAGCCGGCTCGGACGTTACTCCAAGTCGCCGGAGGTCAATTTCGAGGTTGCGGACAAGCAGGCCATGATGGACGAGATACGGAACCGCTACAGCGACGGCGAGATCGACAGGCTCGACGGCATCACCGTGCAGTATCCCGATTGGTGGTTCAACGTGCGCCCCTCCAACACCGAGCCTTACTTGCGGCTGGTGCTCGAAGCGACAACCCCCGACGCCCTCGCGGCACGGCTCGCGGAGCTCCAGGGGATCCTCGGTACGCCGGCGGACTAGCCTGCCTGAAGGCTCGACGGATAGATCACTCGCGCCGATTCCACCTCGCGATCTCGCGCCGAAGGTCCCGCGGCTGGAATAGCGATGGGTTACGCTCGGCCCACGCCCGGATCGCTTCGTCGTAGGCCCCAGTGTTGAGGCGCCAGATCTCGCGCCAACGAGCCTGGCTCCAAAGTGGCCCTCGGGTGACGAGGCGGGTGGCATCGTAGAACCGGGCGAGGCCAGGGTCCTCGATCCGATTGTCGCCGCTCTTCAGGCTATCGACGAATCCGGCCGGCCGAGGTCGGCGGACGTGTCCAGGGCGCCAGGCCATCCTTCCTGGCAGGTTGAAGTCGCCGCGCCGAATGCCGGGCAGGCGGGCGCGAAATGGGTCGGCCAGCGCGTTGGCGTCCAGGATGTACACCTCGGGGCCCGAGTAGTAGCCGATGAGCCCTACGGTGTCGCGGCTGAGGATGCACACCTGGGCGTCGCAGTGCTCACCGGGCACGAGTCGCCAGCCGGCCTCTGGCCAGGAGCTCTCGGACAAGAAGTACACCAAGCCGGTAAATGGGTGCCAGACTCGCCGCTCGTTGCCGATTCCCACTGGATCGACCGGCTGACCTGCCAGTGTGGCAAAGCTGCGAACCAGCAACGTCACGACGGCGATGGCGATCCACGGTGCAGGTCGGGGAATGGGTCTCGCCGGTGAGGGGTCTCGAATCAGGCTGACTATCAGGAGAAGGTAGGGCGCGGTCAGCAGCCGCCCGCTCATGTAGCCACCACCGATGGCGACCAGGTAGGCGAGGTAGAGACCGACGCCGATGGCCACAGCCCGGCCCTCGGACGAGCGTCGCCAGGCCACGCTCAGTAGCCAGGCGCCCAAAAGGACGGTGAATCCGTCGTGGACGAGGGAGCTACCCAAGAAACTGAGTCCCTGGGTGAGTTTGCCCAGACCGGAGATTCCGGTCGCCAGCTTGGCGGGAGCCGTGTTCGGCACGAGGAAGCCGAAGTAGATCAACGAGAACGCTTCCCACAAGAGCAGCGGCAAGCCGAAGACAGCGAGCGCTTGGAGCCGTTGGTTCCTCCCGGCCCGCCGCCCGGCGAGGACGAGGATCGGAAGCAAGAGCGGGAGAAGGTCGAGCCGGTTGAGTCCTGCCAACGCGGTCAACAATGCCAGCCCGGACAGGTGAGCGGCCCGCCGTGGCCACGCTCGCCAGCCGATGAAGACGATGAGGAGATGGGAGAGCGGGGTCTCGAGTCCCGAGGTCGAGTAGTCGAGGAACCCCTGCGAGAGCAGCAGGGCGGCGATCACCAGTGCGCCATCCCGAGCGCAGGCCGAGAGCCGGAACGCCAGAAAATAGACGGTCAGGACGGAGCAGAGCAAGCAAAGGCTGAGGGTGGTGATGTAGATCTCGTGGACCAGGACGTAGAGTCCGGCGTGGAGAAAAAACCAGAGAGGATGGGTAAAAACCTGGACTCGTTCACCATCGTTCCAGGTGAGGCCCCGGCCGGCGACGAAGTTGTCTACTGTGCGGAAGGAGATGAATGCGTCATCGTGTACCCACGCGGTAGCGACGAGGGCGAGGAGGAAAAGGCCGAAGAGCGACCCGCGTACTGTCGCGCTGGACAGCCCCCAAGCTGGCCACCGGGTCGAGTCCGCCCTGACGGTGTCCAGGCTCATGTGCGGCCGAGGTTACCGCACGGCAGAAAGCGAGTTACTCCGCAGTAGAGATGACCCGCCAGAGGCTCAGCGCCGGGCGCGGCTCAGGAAGTAGAGCAGGGTCATCAGGGTCGAGATCGCGGCCGCCACGTAGGTCAGGGCGGCGGCGTTGAGCACGCGGCTCATGCCCTCGCGCTCCTGGACTGTCACGATGCCGTGCTCGAAGGCAAGCTTCTTGGCCCGGCTCGAGGCATCGAACTCGACCGGCAGGGTGACGATCTGGAAGACCAGGACGGCGCTGAAGAGGAGCGCGCCGGCGTAGAGCACACCCGGACCCGTAGAGCTAATCAGGAACAGGCCGATGAGCATCACCCAGTAGCCGAGCTTCGAGCCCACGTTGGCGGTCGGTACGAGGGCCGAACGCAGCCACAGCGGCGCGTAGCCGCGAGCGTGTTGAATGGCATGCCCGGCCTCATGGCAGGCGACGCCGACGGCGGCCACCGAGTTGGTGGCGTAGACGGGCTCGGACAACGCCAGGGTCTTGGTCAAGGGATTGTAGTGATCGGACAGCACGCCGCGGGTGGCGACGATCTCGACATCGCCGATCCCGGCCCGCTCGAGCATGCGCGCGGCGGCCTGGGCCCCGGTGAGACCGGACATTGTCCGCACCTTGGAGTACTTTTTGAAGGCCGACTTGGTGCGCCAACTGGCCCACAGGGCCAACGCGAGAGCCGGGCCGATGAAGAGGAAGTAGCTCGGGTCGAAGAACATCATTTCTCCTAGAAACCGCGCCCGGAGCATCAGCGCGAAGTCCTGATTTTACCAGTAGGCTTCTGCCACAGGCTGCTAGAGTGCTCCCCCGTGAGTACCGACTCCCGATCCATCGCTCTCGTCACGGGAGGCAGCCGCGGCATCGGCCGGGCCGTGGTCGAAGCCTTGCTCGATGAAGGATGGGTCGTGCACTTCTGCAGTCTCGGTGAAGATTCCGTCGCCAGCGCGCTTTCGGCGCTCGAGACGGATAATGCGGGCCGAGTCTTCGGCCACACAGTAGACATACGGTCCCAGACCGCCGTGGATTCCCTGGTCGACGAAGTCATCCGGCGCTCCGGGCACATCGACTGCCTGGTCAACAACGCCGGCCTCGGCCGCTTCGGGCCCGTCGACTCGATCTCCGGCGACGATTGGCGTTGCGTCATCCAGACCAACCTTGACGGCGCCTTCTACGCCCTGCGCGCCTGCTCCCGATCCATGATCGAACGCGGCTCCGGCTGGATCATCAACATCGCTTCGCTGGCGGCCAAGAATCCCTTTGCCGGAGGTGCCGCCTACAACGCTAGCAAGTTCGGCCTTCTCGGCCTCTCCGAGGCCGCGATGCTCGATCTGAGGCATCACGGCATCCGGGTCACGGCGATTCTCCCCGGCAGCGTCGACACGGACTTCAGACCCCCGTCACGCCGCCCCCAGACCGACTGGATGCTGACTGCGGGCGACGTCGCCCGCACGGTGATCGATCTGCTGCGCTACCCGCCCCGTGCCCTGCCCAGCCGGATCGAGCTCAGGCCGTCGCAGCCACCCCGTCACTGAGCCCCGTCCACCGGCGGGCAGCGCACGGAGCGCTCGTCGAAGTGTCGCGACGGCTCGGGTCGTGCAACAGTTCGGTTTCGGCGGTCGAGGAGTTGCTACAACACACGGACCATTTCATCACCATAGAGGACGATCTCGCCGCTCGGCCTCGACGGAGCTGGCTCCGTCTCGAGCGAGACGTGCACCGCCAGGAGGCCGTCCGGCATGGTCGGCGAGGCGAATTCGAGCTCCTGCCCGATCAGGTTGCCAGCGGCGACCAGTCCGTCCGCGGTCTCGAACCAGACCCTGTAGTAGCGGTCAGGCCCGGTCTCGAGCCCCGCCACCTTGACGTACCAGTGCTGATGGTCGGCGGCGACGAATAGCAGGCCGTAGGGGCCTTCGTTGCTCTGAGTCGCCGTCGTCGGCCGCAGGGCGCAAACCTCGACACCGCGACTGCTGACCAGCTGCAGGTTCTGGTGCGCCACTGCCAACCCGGTCTCGGCGTCAGCGAGGGCCGCAGCGTCGGCGGAAAGCAGGGCGACCGCGGTCTCCAGGTGGGCGATGTCGAGGCGTTGCCGGCGTACGGTGCCGAACTGCATGGCGGCCATGCCGATCGCCACTACGGTGAGGCCGGCCGCGAGAGGCATCAGCCAGCGGGAGGCAACAGGACCACGGCGACGCTCGTGGAAGCTCTGTATCTCGGGGACCGCGACTCGCCGCATCAGCTCTTCCTTCACCCGGGGGGAGGGCTCGACCGGGTCCAGCGCGTAAGGCAACAGGCCGAACACCTCGGCGTCGAAACGCTCGATCTCCGCTCGCTCGACGTTCGACAGCGCACTCCACCCATCGACCTCATCGCGCTCGGACCCTTTTAGCTCTGCGAGCCAGTCGAAGTCACTCTTGCCGTCGTTCACAGAAGATCTCCTATGTCTTCCTTCAGGGCCACCCTTAGTTTCTTCATCGCCAGCAGGGTCCTCGTCTTGACCGTTCCCAGGGGAATGTCCTTCTCCGCCGCAATCTCGCGCTGGGTCATCCCGGAGAAGAAGGCCAGCTCCAAGACCTGCCTCTGTTCCCCTGGCAGCAGGCTCAACTCATCGCGAAGTCGAACCGCCCTCTCTTGGTGCAGTACGTTGCGCGCGCCCTCTGGGGATTCATCGATCCGAGTCGCCTCGCGCTGCGCCGCCGTCAGGGTGCGATCCACGACCTTGCGGCTGCGGATGCGGTCTATCGCTCGGCTCCGCGTCATCATCACCAGCCAGGTCGAAACCGACGAGCGCTCCGGGTCGTAGCGCGCAGCTTGACGCCAGGCCTGCATGAGGACTTCCTGCACGACCTCCTCGCCCTCGGCGTGGTCGTTGACCACGCGGATGGCCAAGGCGAGCAACATCGACGCGTACCGGTTGTAGAGCTGAGACAGCGCTTCCTGGTCGCCCTGCGCCAGCCGGGCGACGAGTTGTCTCTCCTCGGCCGCGCGGAGATTCCGATTCGAGGTGGTCGGTTGCATTGGAACCAAGGACGATACCATCCCTGCATTTCTCACTCCCGTTCGGGCTAGGCCGGCGAAATCCGTTGCGCTCGACACGGGGTGAGGGCCCGGCAGACTCGCAGCAGGCTATGATCCGCCTCCAGCCGATTGTCCGCCCGAAGAGGTCCGGGCTTCATGCCTGGAGCGGCGGAGGACCGAGAACGATGAACCTCCCTCACGACGAGACGAACCGACGGACAGCACCGCAGCCGAGCATCGCCGTCATCGGGGCCGCGACCACAAATGAGGCGACGCTGGCGCGGGCCGAAGCGGTCGGCAAAGGGCTCGCGCCGCGCTGCGACTTGCCGAAAAAGGAGCCTCGCCGAAAAGGACCTGAACATGAGCTCTGTCACCCCCACCCCGGATCGCCCTTCCGCTGCCATCCGAGTCTCGATGATGCCCAAGGACACCAACCCGCAGGGCACGATCTTTGGCGGCATCATCCTCTCCTACATCGATCAGGCCGGAGCGGTAGAGGCGCGCCGCTACGCGCCGGGTCGATTGGTGACTGTCGCGATGCGCGAGGTCGAGTTCCACGAACCCGTGTTCGTTGGCGACCTGGTGAGCTTCTATGCACACACCACCCGGATCGGGCGCACCTCCATCAGCGTCAAGGTCGTAGTCGAGGCGGAGCGTCTCGGCGGCGACCTCAGTCGGGTGAAGGTCACCGAGGCCGACGTGACCTATGTGAAGATCGACAATGAGGGTGAGCCGATTCTGATCGAGCGCCGACAGCCCGCTAAGGCACCGGCCTAGCACCCCGAGCTCAACGCTCGAGAAGCGGGCAGATCCGCCGTTGCAGCCGGAGTGGGGTGAGGAATGCAGGCTAGTTCAGTTGGCTGGTTGATCCGTTCTCGGCGGCGATCAGAGACCGTAGCTCAGCGATCCAGCGCATCGTGACCTCGTGGCGCTGTGCCGCTATCTCCTGCCCGCGCCGGGTGTGGAAGCGCTCGGGCTCAGGCCCCGCGTCGAGCTGAGTCAGGGCGCGGTCGAGGGCGAGTCGCTTGCGCCCGGCGGCCAGCAAGCGTGAGATCACGGCCCCGACGCCGCTACGCTCCAGCAGAACGGCATCGTGTAGCAGACGATCCTCGGCGGTTTGCGGCCGGCGCACGAACCCTTCGAGTCCACGGCGCAGCCTGGCGATGCGCTCAGCGGCGATGCCCAAGCTGCGCATGAACAGGTGCCAGCGGCTACCCCGGGCCAGGCTTCCGAGGCGCCCGACGACGCCATGGAAGAGAGTCAGCAGCTCGAGCAGGTCGGGTTCGTGATCGACCCCCTCCGCCAACTCGATCAACAGCTGCTCTATCTCCCCGACGCGCCCGAAGGTCTCGACTCCGTCGAGCTCCGTGTAGAGCGGCCGCACATACTCCTCTACCCGTGCCCGCTGGGCGGCCGACAGCGTCACCGCTGACTGGCCTCGGCGAAGATCCGTTGCAGCCCCGCCGGATCGATGTCGGCGAGGCTGTGCACCGCGCCGCTGGCGGTCACGAGCTGGCACAGCTCGTGGCGATGCGCCACACCAAGACTCACGAGGCCGGCGGCAGACGCGGCAGCCAGCCCCATCGGCGAGTTCTCGACTGCCAGCACTTCGTGCGGGTGCACCAACCGCTCTGGTAGCGGAGGCTCGTTGTTGAGCTCTTCGAGAGCGCGCCGGTAGATCTCGGGATGAGGCCTGCCCCGCAAGACGTCTTCGGCCGAGACGATGGCCTTGAAGTGCCGGCGCAAGCCACTTTGATGAAGCGCCTGAACGATCTCCTCGCGCAACGCTCCGCTGACGATGCCGAGCATCAGACCCTGGGTCGCCGCGCCTTCGACGAGCTCTAGAGCCCCGGGATAGAACGAGTAGCCGCTACGGCGAGCGTGCTCCTGGTAGTAGCCCGCCTTGCGAGCGACGAGCCGGTTGACCTCGGCCGCGTCGAAGGCCCGTCCCGCGCGCTCGAGAACACTGGCCAGCACCTCGCGGTCATTGCGCGCGCTCACGCTCAGCTTCTCCAGCGACTCGACGGGTAGCTTCTCTTCGGCAAGGACACGCTCGAGAAGACGCGTGTGCACCTCCAAGTCGTCCACCAGGACACCGTTGAAGTCGAAAAGGACCGCGCGCAACACCGGTCCATCATA
>JAPUJD010000059.1 GCA_027296385.1 Acidobacteriota bacterium
CGATCAAAACGATCTTGCCGCCGCCGTACTCGAGCTCCACCATGGCCGCTCTGCGCTCGAGCTTGCTGGCGCCCTTGATGTAGCCCGAGAGGCGGATGTCGTCACGGTGGTCGGGATAGCGGGCGACGACGCGGCGGTCGATCTTGCCGTGCGGCAGCCCGGTGCGGAAAGCGGGGGACCGAGCGAAGTAGGCTGCCTCCTCGGGCCGCAGACCGTAGCCCAGCGGATGACGGGTGTCGACTAGCAATCGCAGCATGGTGCCTGGAGCTGCGAAATCGTCGCCGGAGATCTTTTCCAGCACGTTGACCACCGGCAGGTCGAACAAGTCGATCACGTAGTTCGTCGAAGAATTGAGAGCGACGAGGGTGCCACCCTCGTCGACCCACTCGCGCAGCGCCTCTCCCCCGTCGGTGCCGATGCCGCCGCTATAATCCGGCGGCAGCTCGGACCAGAACCGGAGAGCCTCAGCCTCGGCGGGTTTGCCGTTTTCGAGGATCGACTTGTCGATGTCGGGCAGCAGTACGACGTCCACCTTGTCGGCGAACGAGCCTTTCTCGAAGTCCTTGTTGACCAGATTGACGTGATCGAATTCGTAGTTCTCGAGCAGGAAGCGGGTCCAGCCCTCGTCCATGCTCGCGACCCAGGGCTTGTAGAGGCCGACGCGGGGTGCGTGCAGCTGGTAGGCCGGACCGACGGGCGTTGCCGCCAGAGCTTCGACCGGCAGGTGAAGTTCCTCGGCCAGGGACTGTAGCTCGCTCGTCGCCAGAGTGTCCGCCGGCAGCCAGACGTCGCCGGGCGAGCCGGTTGCGGGCGCGGCGAGCCAGAAAACGTCATGACCGGCCGCCAGCAGGCGGTTCACGGCGGTGACGACAGTGTCGGCACTGTGCGGCAGCAGGTAGCCGCCCGACGCTACGCCGACCGTCGTTGCCGGCCAGCGCAGAGCCTCGATCTCGCGCAGGATTCCCGTGATGTCGAGGTCGACCTCGTCGATCTCGACGCCCATTAGGATGGGTAGTGACCAAGCGGTTACGTCGTAGGGCGGGATGATCGGTCCGCCGACGTAGGGCACGACCTCGGGATAGCGTTGCGGTCGCAGCATCGTGCGCAGGAAAGCGCGGTAGGGTTGCGCCGCGGAGATCACGTGGGTGCCGGTGGGATAGGTGGTGCGGCCGACCGTGATCGGCTCTTCGGCGACCAGAACGCGGACGCCATGCTGCAGCAGGAGCTCGATAAGCTTGCCGGCGGCCACGGGATCGTGTTGGTCCGGCGCCACGATCCAGGCACGAGGGCTGCCGGTGGCACCGGCCGCGGACGCTTCGCGGCTCATGCGACCGAAATTGGCGAGAATTTCCTGCCGGTATTGGGCGCTGGTCTCGACTGCGGCCCAGGTGGCGATCATCTCGTAATCGATAATGTCGCGCAGGCGCCACCAACCGCCGGGCCAGACCGACGGGAAGTTGGCCCGCCGCTTGTATTCGGGAAAGCCTTTGCTGCCGCCTTGCAGCTCGCTCGGGTCGATGTAGATCGGGGTGGCGACTCGCACGCTCGCGACCTCGGTCAAGAGCCCCGTGACGTTCTTCCACCAGGCGGTGTTGCGAGTGCCCCCGGGCCAGTAGCTGTCGAAGATCATGTTGTGGCCGACGCCCGTCTTGCCCGCCTCTTCCAGGCGATAGGACATGTTGGTGCCGATGAGATCAGCCTGGCGGAAGATCAGCGGGTGGATCTCCGGGTCTAGCGGGTCGGTCTGGGGCGGTACGAACATGCGAGGTCCGGTCGAGCCCATCTGGTGCTCGTCGATGAAAATCTGAGGGAACCAGTTGCGGTAGAGGAGATCATTGACGGCCTGAGTTTCGAGCTGGGTCAACATGTAGAAGTCGCGGTTGTTGTCGTGGCCGACGTAATGGTGGTAGAGCCAGGGCATCGGGCCGCCCTCGTGTTCTGTGTCGAGGTTCTCGTTGTACCAATCGATGACGAGAAACTGCCCGTCGGGATTGATCGATGGCACCAGCAGGAGGATGACGTCCTCCATCCAGTCGAGTTTGGCCGGATCCTCGGTGGTGGCGAAGTCGTGGACGAACTCCATCGCCATCTGGGTAGAGGCCACTTCGGTCGAGTGGATGGTGCAGGTGACGAGAACGATCGCCTTACCGGTGGCGGCGAGCTCGGAGGTTTCCTCGGCAGTCAGCCGATCCGCTGCGGCCAGGCGCTTGGCAATCGAACGGTACTCGTCTAAGCGGTTCTGGTTCGCGGCCGAGGTCAGGACCACGGCCACGATCTCGTTGTCGAGCGTCGAACGGCCGACGGCCTCGATCGAGACCCGATCCGAGGCCGAGGCGACTTGCCGCAGGTAGTCGAGGATGGTGTCGTAGCGGGCGAGCTTGCGATCGGCGCCTACGGCGTGGCCGAGGAAATCCTCCGGCGTGCGAACCTCTGCTGCCGTGGCTTGGTCGACCGAGATAGAGAGAGCGATGAACGCGAAGCCGCCAAGGACGGCGCAATGCCATCTGCGCTGCATAAAGAACCTCCGGATTGATCGAGGTGGGGGGGGCGGGGGGCCGGCCCCCCCCCACGAGGGGCCCCGGTTGACGGGGAGGGGAAACAACGGCCCCCCCCCCGGGGGGGGCCAGGAGCGGGGGATGGGGAGAGG
>JAPUJD010000006.1 GCA_027296385.1 Acidobacteriota bacterium
GATCAGGACATCATGCTGGAAGGTTTCCATGCTCACCAAGCGTCGACGCTGGCAGGGAATCTACACGGGCGGGCCTGGGGGGTGTCGGACGGATGCCTCCCAACCCTCTCCAAGCGCATCAACTCGTGTTCACTCGGAAACCCGGCTCACCGATACCGAAGATCATCGCCCGGCGTCAGGCCCTGGAGCTCGTTCCTCGTGTTCTTGGGGCAGGCCGGCAACCCAGGTCGGATAGGCGATTGCATTGTCACGCGAAACGGCACCGGTGGACGACGCCGATCGAACCACGATGTGGTCATCGCGCCTAGCTGGGACCACCGATCAGTCGCTTGGCAAGAGCCCAGTTGTCACCAACCGGGCTGCGGTTTTCATCCATAGACGCTTTCGCGCGAAAGCAGCTTCGAAGCTCGTTGAGCGCGGCAGATTCGAGAGGGCGTTCGCGTACGATCTTCCCTCTGTCTCAGAGTCAGCGTCCTGAGAACCATCTCCCACGCTGGAGGCGTGGGTGTCTGCTTCTCCGGTCGCGGGTGGGGCGACGCACCTGCCGAGCCGCGGAAGCGTTTTCTCATACCCGGCGTAGGCAACCCCCTTGCGCGTACACTTCGCGCTCTGCCCGAGAGGAGCAAACACGGATGGCGCGCAAATGGCCACCCACCGACGCAGAACTCGACGCCTGGCGGCAGGTCGGCGATCCGGAAGCGGACCGCTTCGTGGCCGATCACTTCAAGAAGGAGTCGATGCGGCCGCTGATGGCAGCGCTGGTCAGGCAGAAGAACGTCGCCAGGACGGATCTTGCCGAACTGGCCATCGAAGAAGACGAACAGGCCGAGGCCAGTCTCCGGGAGCTCCTCGAGGCCATGGCAGAGCGAATGCCGGGCGTCACCGACGAGGACATCCGCATCGGCCAGGACCTATTCGAGATGTACGGGCCCGAGATCCTCATGATCCTCGGCTGCTACTCGCTGCCGGCGGCATACTCGGCGAAGAAGGGTGTCCAGGTGTTAGCCACCACCAAGTTCCTCGAGCTGGAACCAGACCGGCGCCTTGCCGAGACTTCCCAGATCATCATGGACGTGATGACCGAAGGTCTGGGTGAGGGAAAAGGGGGCAGGGAAGCCGCCGAGCGGACCCGCCTCATCCACGCCGCCATCAGACGGCTACTAGTGGAAGATCCCGATTTCGATACGGAGGCGCTCGGGGTGCCGATCAACCAGGAGGACCTGGCTGCCACCCTGATGACCTTCTCCTATCTCGTCCTCGAGGGGCTCGGCAAGATGAACATGCGGGTCACCGACCAGCAGGCCCAGGCCTATATCGACACCTGGCGCCAGGTGGGTTGCCTGCTCGGCATCGAGAGTGGATTGCTCCCGCAGAACGTGGAGGAGGCGGAGCAGCTCACTCGCGCCATCCAGAATCGGCAGGTCGCCGCGAGCGCACATGGCATCGAGCTGCTCAGCATCCTTCGAAATGCACTTGCGGAGAAGACGCTTCCCGGGCTTCCCTCGGCCATGATGCGGCTGTTCATGCCCGCCGGTGTCGCCGACGCCATGGAGATCCCGCGCAACATGATGTGGCCGGTACCGGACTGGGCGATACACCAGCTGGTCAGAGCCGTCGGCACCATCGACAGCGTGATCCTGGCCAGGCTCGGCCGCCGCTCCCTCATCTTGCGCGATGTCTCGCTCGATCTGCTCGAGCAGGTGATGGGGTGGCAGGACAGCGAGAAGGGATCCAAGGAGCGGTTCGAGATCCCAGACTCCATCGATTGGTGGGAGCAGCGTGACGCCGAGGGGCGGGGCAAGGTGTCCCGCATCCTCCTCGACACTGCAATGGCCGGTCCCCGAGGGGCGCGGGCGGCACGGGCCAACCGGAAGGCTCGCTCGAGTGGATGACGGGCCCGCCGAGGGGGCCGTACGCCTCGAATCCTTCGTTCCCGAGTTCGTCGTTCATCGTCTCGCCCGGCCGGGGTCGACGGAGGGACCCAGCGAGGAGCTGATCCCTGCCGTCGCGCTCGAGGCCGACGTGGTCGGATTCACCGCCATGACCGAGGCGTTCGCCCAGGACAGCTCATCGGGATCCGAGCAGCTCAGCGCACGGCTCCAACAGACCTTCGGCGAACTCGACCGGATCGTCCATCAAAGCGGGGGCAGCATCGTCAACTTCATGGGAGACGCCCTGCTGGCGGTGTGGCGCGTCGGCGACGACAGCGACCTGCAGCAAGCGGCCCGCGCCGCCATCTGGGCCGGCAACGCCATCCAGTCCCGGGGGGTGTCTACGGACGGGGATACGAATGGGCTGGCGTTCCGGGTTGCCATCGGCGTCGGGCGCGCCTGGCTGGTCGCAGCAGGTGGCCACGACGGATCCTGGATCCCGATTGCGGGCGGCGATGCCATCGAGCAGCTCGAACCCACCCTCGACGATGCCGAGCCAGGAGAAGTAGTGCTGTCGCCCGAGGCCGCCACGTTGCTCGACCTCGACGATCGACACGTCACCACAGGCCAGGGGCTCCAAGAGGAAGAGGTCGCGCCACCGACGGTACCGGACACCGTCGTCCCGGCACCCGATCCCGCGCTCCTCCACCCCTTCGTTCCCGCCATCGTTCGGGCACGCCACCAGGCTGGATTCCTCGACTCCTTTGCCGAATACCGCAGGGTCAGCGTGGCGTTCGTCCGCCTCCCCCGGGTAGAGGTGGACGAGCCCGACCGGGTGGCGAAGATCCAGCAGCTCGCCCTGGCGTTTCAGGAGGCCGTAGCCACCTACGGAGGTTCGGTGGTCAACCTGCTTCCCGATCACCGCGGGACGACCGCGATCGCGGTATGGGGTGCCGCCCTCCATGTCCACGACGATGACGCGCTGCGGGCGCTCCAAGCCGTGACCGCGCTTCGTGCTCGCCTCGACGAAAGTGGCCTTGCCGTGCCCACCCAGCTTCCGGCGGCGGTCGGCAGCGGCCCGGTGTTCTTCGGCGATATCGGCGGCCTGCGCAGCCGGCAATACACCATGGTGGGCGATGCGGTGAACCGGGCCGCCCGGTTGATGAACGAATCCGACGGGAGGATTCTGGCCGACAGCGAGACCACGCTGGCAGCGCGGCGCCGCATCGTCTTCGAGGAGCTTGCGTCGCGCCCCCTCAAAGGGGTTACCGGGGAGACTCGCGTGTTCACCCCTATGGCGGAGCTGGCGCCGGAGGTGCCGGGCCGCAAGCCGATCGTGGGGCGATCCGACGAGGTGGCCCAGATCACCTTCGAGTTGCAGACGATCAGCAAGGGAGAGTCGAACGGGCGCCTGCTCGTCATCGAGGGCGAGGCCGGCATCGGCAAGTCCCGGTTGGTTGGCCACCTCCTCGACCAATCGCAAAAGCTCCCGATTCGCGGCAT